>JAQAZR010000249.1:0-14368 GCA_032127235.1 Deltaproteobacteria bacterium | reverse complement strand
GACCCGAAAGCCTTCATCACTCACGCGGCGTTGCTGCGTCAGGGTTTCCCCCATTGCGCAAAATTCCTCACTGCTGCCTCCCGTAGGAGTCTGGACCGTGTGTCAGTTCCAGTGTGGCTGATCATCCTCTCAGACCAGCTAACCATCGTTGCCTTGGTAAGCCGTTACCCCACCAACAAGCTAATGGTACGCGGGCTCGTCTCCAAACAGTAGCTTACATGTAGAGGCCACCTTTGATCCAAAAAACCGAGGTTTAATGGATATTATCCGGTATTAGCATCGCTTTCGCAATGTTATCCCCAATTCAGAGATAGATTACCCACGCGTTACTCACCCGTACGCCACTTTACTAGCTTCAGCAAGCTGAAGCGTTCTCGTGCGACTTGCATGTGTTAAGCACGCCGCCAGCGTTCATTCTGAGCCAGGATCAAACTCTCCAGTTAAACTTAATGTCACCGTCACCGTGATGCCGGTGACAAATTGACTAGTACCCGACTCGGGTTTTCCGTCACTATTTAGTTTTCAAAGATCAAGTCGTCGCTTTCGAGAAGCGACCGTTTCGTTCTTAAGGAAAGTCCGTTTTATAAATTGATTTTAAACCATTGTCAAGCAAAAATTTAAAATTAGGACTTTTTTCTCGAAATAATCTTTTTTTAAAATCCCCTCTCAAAGCGTCCGCGGAAGCTACACCCTAATCCTTGACCTGTCAACATAAAGTTTATGACCATTTAAAAAAAAATCAAGTGCGTATGCTGAACCGGTGTGTCGCTGCCCTGCAACTGGCCGCCGTCCGGTCCGAGGGCACTGGACGGCGTCGCCCTCGCCTTCAGTTTGGACGGACTTTAAGCCTGCAATAACGCTTCTTGCCGGACCTGAGAACCAGCATGTGGTTTTTATCCAAGTCCTTATCGGTAATCGCCCTGTCAAAGACATCGATTCGATCGGCGTTCAGGTAGGCGCCACCCTGCTCGATCAGGCGGCGAGCCGCAGCACCTGAAGCGGTCAAGCCGACACGGTGTAAAAGTTTAAACGCCGGAATGCCGTCGCGAAGCTCTTGCACGTCGACGTATGCGTCGACTTCCTGCGGCGCGACGGCAGTCCTCCCATTGCCCCCTACATCAGACAACGGAAAATTGTCAGCGTGAATTCGGCTGCTGGGCAAAATCGTGACCGGCACTTCACGCACCCCGAAATTGGTGACGCTTTTGTGGTAGGCTTGCGCGGCCTCCTCCGGGCCATGGGCCAGAGCCGTGGTCTCGAACGCCAAAACGGTTTTGGCGCTGTTTAAGTCGGCACCATCCAGACGAGCCGCTTCGTGGATTTCCGCCATGGGTAAAAACGTAAACAGGGATAGAAATCGTTGCACGTCCCGGTCATCGGTATTGATCCAGTACTGGTAGTATTCGTAGGGCGACGTCCTGCCGGCATCGAGCCAGACAGCTCCGGCTGCGGTTTTTCCCATTTTAGCCCCGCCGCTGGTGGTGATGAGCGGAAAAGTGATACCAAAAGCCGTCTCCTGCCGGACCCGTCGAATCAGTTCGATGCCGGCGACAATGTTGCCCCATTGGTCACTGCCGCCCATTTGCAGCTTGCAGCTGCACCGGTTGAAGAGTTCCAGGAAATCATAGGCCTGAAGCAGCATGTAGTTGAATTCGATGAAGCTCAAGCCTTCATCCGAATCGAGACGCAGACGGTAACTTTCAGCCTTCAGCATCCGGTTAATGGAAAAGTGGCGCCCGATGTCCCGCAGAAAAGGGATATATTCCAGTCTGGTAAGCCAGTCGGCATTGTTGAGCATCAACGCCTGATCGTCAGCAAAATCGATAAATCGCGCCAACTGACTCTTTATTCCGCCGGCGTTTTCAACCACCAATTCCAGGGTCAGCAATTGGCGCATCTCGGTCTTGCCGCTCGGATCCCCCACAAGCCCCGTACCGCCGCCAATCAAGGCTATCGGTTGGTGGCCGTTTCGCTGCATGTGGGCCAGCGACATGATCGGCACCAGACTGCCGATATGCAGGCTTGAGGCCGTCGGATCGAAACCGATGTAACAGGAGACCGGACCGCTTGCCAGCAAATCGTAAAGTTCCGCTTCATGGGTTGTTTGTTCGATGAATCCACGCTCGCGCAGGATGTCGAGGACATTCGTCAATTGTCGCTCCTTTATTTCGAAAATTGAAACTTGAAACTCGAAACTTGAAACTCAGAACCCCAGAACTCTAATAAAATCGATTACATCCTTCAATCCCGCTGCGGCGGGACTAAATCCCGCTATAGGCGGGACTCAACCGGCCAAACTGTATTGAAGTAGGCGCCTCCGCCCGGAAAAACCGGTTTGGAAAGATGGTTGAACGATTGGCTCGGTTGGCGCTATTTGTTGGCGTATTCCACCGCCCGGGTCTCGCGGATGACCATCACCTTTATCTGGCCCGGAAACGTCAAGGATTCTTCGATTTTTTTAGCGATATCCCGACAGAGCAAAGTTGAACTTTCATCGGATATCTTGTCGCTTTCCACGATGACCCGCAGTTCTCGACCCGCCTGAATGGCATAGGTATTGGCCACCCCCGTAAATGAGTTGGCGATGCCTTCGAGGTCTTCAAGACGCTTGATGTAGTTCTCGAGCATCTCTTTGCGCGCCCCGGGCCGCGCCCCCGACAAACCATCGGCGGCTTGCACCAGTACTGAATAAACCGAGTTGGGCGGCACGTCTTCATGATGCGCAGAGATGGCATGCACCACCTTGGGTGATTCATTGTATTTTTTTGCCAGTTTGGAACCGATGATGGCGTGAGGACCTTCGACTTCATGATCGATGGCTTTACCGATATCGTGCAGCAGACCCATGCGACGCGCCAGTTTCTGGTTCAAGCCCAATTCCACCGCCATGATTCCGCAGAGAAACCCCACCTCCACCGAATGCTGCAGGACATTCTGAGCATAGCTGGTACGGTACTTCAAGCGGCCGATATATTTGATCAACTCATTGTGGATGCCATGGACACCCAAATCGAAGGCGGCTTGTTCCCCAGCCTCTTTAATGGCCTGATCCACTTCCTGGCCGACCTTTTTGACCACATCTTCTATGCGGGCCGGATGAATCCGCCCGTCTGATATCAGCCGTGTCAGTGCAATGCGCGCGACCTCTCTCCTGACAGGGTTGAACCCCGAGAGGATGACGGCTTCGGGCGTGTCGTCGATAATGAGATCGATGCCGGTGGCCGCCTCGAGGGCCCGAATGTTGCGTCCTTCCCTGCCGATGATACGCCCCTTCATCTCATCGTTGGGCAACTGGACCACCGAAACCGTTCGCTCGGCCACGAAATCGCCCGCATAGCGCTGAATGGCAGTGGCAATGATTTTCTTGGACTTCTTGTCGGCTTCCTCCCGGGTCTCGTTTTCGATCCTTTTGATCAGCTTGGCGCCTTCGTAGCGCGCCTCGTTTTCCATCGCCCGGATGAGCAGCTCCTTGGCTTGCTCGGCTGTCAGACCCGAAATTTTCTCGAGCTGCCGCTTTTGTTCTTCAATCAGGTCATGGAATTTTTTTTCATCCGTCTCGATGCGTTCGGTGCGATGGGCGATGTCTTTTTCCAACCGCCCGATGTCATTTTCCCGTTTCTCGAGTTGCTCTGCCTTGCGCTCGATGTGTTCTTCTTTTTGAAGCAGCCTTTTTTCTCTGTTGCTCAGTTCAGCGCGGGTCTCCTTGGTTTCCGCATCGAAATCGCTTTTCATCTTGAAAAGCTTGTCCTTCACTTCGAGGTCGGCTTCTTTGAGCAAGGTCTCGGAATGCCGTTGGGCCTCCTCGCGTATTTTTGCCGCCTCTCCCTCGGCGTCTTTCATTTTGCGGGCCAGCATCCTGCCTTTGACATAAAAGGCAACCCCGAAACCCGCGCCAAAACAAAAAACGCCGATCAAAACGTAAAGTGCGTCCATGTATTTTCTCCTCGGAATTCATATCGAATGTCATTCAACGGTACCATTAAATCGGCGCCATCATTCAACGAACGACCCAACGACGCACAATCGCGTCTGAGTTCGATCGAATCGGCAAATGATGGCCTTTTAACCGCGAAATTAAATTGGGTCGAGGAGGAAAAAAAGGCGTGTCGCTTCAGGAGCTTGAAAGATTCTCGCCCCCGGCAGTTCAATCCGACTGACAGTCCTTCGGGGTGGCAACGCTCCTGCAAAGAGTCGCGATGGGTTTGACCCTGAAAGGGATGACATCGAAGATACCGGGTGAGGACCCCTGCCACTGTGCCGTGTTGGTAAGGTCTTTGAACCATTGGTTCAAAGTGGGCGCCATTTGGTTTCTTCAGGCTTTTCCGGTGCGACACCGGAATCTGCACACCGAAACCAGCGATAGCCCCCGGTGCATATGTGTTGGGACAAAGAACATCTTCCAATCACGAACACGGCAGGGGTCGACATCCAGATAGTGCGACTCACGTAAGCCGGAATCGAGCCGGCGGGCTGGCAGGAAAACCTTTCTGTCGAGCGCCACGAGAGGATCGTGGGAAGGTAAAAGATTTTTTAACGAACAATACTAGGTACCTGTCTGCAGCCTATAAGCCTCGGCTCTTTCAGGTTCGATAAAACAGCCGTCGATTTTGCGGATCAATTCCGCCGAACGGTCCGATAATGTGTTGATGAAATTCGATCGATTTTTTTCCAGTTCCAAATACTCTTGGGCAATATTGAGCGCGGCAAGGATCATGATGGTCACATGATTCATTTTGGCAGATTTGTTGGGGTAATAATCGGAAACCTTGGTAACTTCTCTAACCAGGAAATCAGCAACTTCTCTTGCCTGACTCACTTCCGATTGGGTTTTAAACGTGTACGGTTGCCCAAACAATTCTATGGTAACGTGTTGTTCCAATAAAACGTCACTGCCCTTTCCGCACCTTTGACCCGCCCGACCAGCGCTCACTGATCCGTAAGATCACCTAGCCTGGCCAGCAGGTTGTCAATTTTTGACCGAATCAAGGTCTTTTCCTCTTGGTAGCGTTGCTCCACGTCAGCCTTACTTTGAAGCTCCTCCTCTAATTTATCAATTTTGTTTGTGAGTTCCTGATTCTTGGCCTCACAGGACTTGTAAACCTCAATCACTCGCTCGACTTTACGCTCGATTTCATCAAACTGTTTTATGATCTGTTCGTTGTCCAATCTTTCACCTCAGCATTTTAATAATTTATAATCCATCATAAAAGAAAAAGTCAAGGTTAAATACGGTTGAGGCACCGCATGAGGCCTTCGACGGCGGCCAAGTCGTCCCTGGTGTTGATCCCTCGAAACTCCTGAGCGTTTTCCGCGACCATCGCACCCACCTTGCCGTTGTCGCGATAGCAGACGGCAACGATGTCGGTTAGGTAGAGCTCACCTTGTGCATTGTTGCGGTCGATTTTTTTTAAGGCGCGGCTCAAAAAAGGTTTGGCCACACAATAGATTCCGGTGTTGACAATTCGGATTTTGCGCTGCTCCTCGGATGCATCGGCTTCTTCAACGATGGCCACCACTCGGCCGGCGTCATCGATAACAATGCGGCCGTAACCGGTCGGGTCTTCAACCTCCATGGCCAGAACCGTGATATCGCGCCGGTGAGTGCGGTGGTCGGCGATAAAGTTTTGAACGGTCCGCTCGGTGACCAGCGGGACGTCTCCGCAGAGAATCACCACATGGCGGCATTCAACCGGGACGTCGGGAAGAGCGCTGGAAACGGCGTGTCCGGTGCCGAGTTGCTGCTCTTGCAAGGTGTAGCGGACCCGTGCACATTCAGTCACCACGTCTCGAACCTGCCCCGCCTGATGGCCGACGACCAGGATAACGTTTTCCCCGGCGACCTTGGCGGCGGTCTCCACGACGTAAAGAATCATCGGTCGTCCACAGACCTCGTGAAGAACCTTGGCCTTGTCCGATTTCATCCGGGTGCCCAGACCGGCGGCCAGAATGACGACGGCGATATTTTCGTGGCGATGTTGCATCGAATCCCTTCACGAAAAGAAAGGGTAAACCCACAAAGCCGGTTTACCCTTTCGGAGTGTTATCCTCTCTCGGATAGCTTATAGTTCCAAATGTTGCTATCTCTTGCGCGATTCGGCCAGCTTGACCCGTTGCAAGGCTCTTTCAAGTGCAGCTCGCGCCCGTGTGAAATCGATGTCTTCTTTTTTGCGGTCTTCCACCATCCGTTTTTGAGCCCGCTCCAACGCCGCCATAGCCCGCTCGAGATCGATATCGCGTCTTCGTTCGGCAGACTCGGCCAGAACGGTTACCTTGTTCGGCAGTGCTTCGGCAAACCCACCGCCGATGAAAACAGAGCGCTCGGCACCGCCGGCATCCGTGTAACGGATGGTTCCGGTTTTCAGGGTCGTCATGAAAGGTGTGTGGCCGCTGAGGACGCCAAATTCACCCAGCGTCCCCGGTGCCGCCACGATTTGAACGTCCTCGCTGACAACGATTTTTTCGGGGGTAACGACTTCCAGTTTAATTTTTTCAGCCATGCTATGCCCCCTTTGTTAAGCAGCCTCTTCCCTTTTCTTGGCGTCTTCAACCACTTCCTCGATACCGCCCTTCATGTAAAAAGCCTGTTCGGGGATGTGGTCATATTTGCCTTCGCAGATCTCTTTAAAGCTGCGAACGGTGTCCTCGATCTTGACGTACTTGCCGGCCTTTCCGGTGAAAGCTTCGGCCACATGGAACGGTTGCGACAGAAATCGCTGAATCTTACGCGCCCTGGCGACGGTGACCTTGTCTCCATCGGACAGCTCTTCGATGCCCAGAATGGCGATGATATCCTGTAATTCTTTGTATTTCTGGAGGATCTGTTGCACCTGGCGGGCGGTCCGGTAATGATCTTCTCCGATGTAGTTTGCATCCAGAATTCGGGAGGACGAGTCGAGCGGGTCAACGGCCGGATAGATCCCGAGTTCCGCGATCTGGCGGGACAAAACCACGGTTCCATCCAAGTGGGCGAAGGTGGTGGCGGGGGCCGGGTCGGTGAGGTCGTCCGCCGGCACATACACGCACTGCACGGCCGTGATGGATCCCTTGTCGGTGGAGGTGATGCGCTCCTGGAGTTCACCCAGGTCGACTGCCAGAGTCGGCTGATAGCCGACCGCCGACGGCATTCGGCCGAGGAGAGCCGAAACCTCGGAACCGGCCTGGGTAAAGCGGAAAATGTTGTCGATGAAGATCAATACGTCCTGACCTTCTTCATCACGAAAGTATTCCGCGGCGGTCAAGGCCGAAAGGGCCACGCGCGCCCGCGCCCCTGGGGGTTCGGTCATCTGACCGTAGATCAGCGCCGCTTTGGGAAGAACGCCGGAGTCTTTCATTTCGTGATAGAGGTCATTGCCTTCACGGGTCCGTTCCCCGACGCCTGCAAACACCGAAATACCGCCGTGCTGCATGGCGATGTTATGGACCATCTCCATCATGATGACGGTTTTGCCCACGCCGGCGCCGCCGAACATCCCCATCTTGCCGCCGCGGGGAAAAGGCACCAGCAGGTCGATGACCTTGACGCCGGTTTCCAGCACGCGCACGGTGACGTCCTGCTCGGTAAATTTGGGCGCCTGCCTGTGAATCGGCATCATCTTTTCCTGGCTGACAGGACCCAGCCCGTCCACCGGACGGCCCACGACGTTTAGAACGCGTCCCAGGCCGGCCTCGCCGACCGGCATCATGATCTGATTTCCGGTATCCTTTACCGGCATGCCGCGGACCAGACCGTCGGTAACGTCCATGGCGATGCAGCGCACGACGTTGTCGCCGAGATGTTGGGCGACCTCGATGACAAGGTTGTCCTCTCTCTCGTCGATTGTCGGGTTCGTAATCGTCAAGGCGGTGTAGATCGTCGGCAGCTTGCCCTGCTCGAACTCCACGTCGACGACCGGTCCCATGACCTGCATTACTTTACCAATGTTTTCTCCCATCGAAACGACCTCCTGTTAACGATATAGGCAAATTGGTGTTCTTATCCTTTGAGAGCCTCGGCGCCGCCGACGATATCCATCAATTCCGCCGTAATCGCCGCCTGACGCGCCTTGTTGTAGGCCAATGTCAAACTATCGATCATGTCGTTGCATGCCTTGGTGGCATTGTCCATGGCCATCATGCGGGCCGCGTGTTCGCTGGTCGAGGTTTCGAGCAACGCGCTGTATATCTGGACGTAAATATTTCTCGGCAGCATTTCACCCAACAGATCCTCGGGCGACGGCTCGGCGATGTGTTCGGCCAGGTACGGCGCATTTTCATCGCCGGCCGACTCCGCCGCCGCGATGGGCGGTATCGGCAGCAACTGCTTGAGCGTCGGGATCTGTTTGGCCATACTCAAAAATTCGGCGTAAATTATGTGCACTTCATCGTAAGAGCCGTCGAGATAGAGATTCACGAGTTTGCGGCCGGCGGTTGCTGCAACGTTGAAGCCGAAAGTGGATCCGACGACACCGATATGCTGCTCGACCATGGTCTGCTTGCTGGTGCGGCACCAGTCACGCCCTTTTTTACCGAAAGCAGTGAAGGAAATGTCGATTCCCTTCCCAGCCTTGTCTTTCAGGAAAGTACCGGCTTTGTGGATGAGATTGGAATTGAAACCGCCGCAGAGGCCCCTGTCGGAGGTGCACAAAAGAACGTGCACCTTTTTGACGTTCTCGCGCGGCACCAACAGCGGGTTGGCCTCCCCGCCGGCCCTTTGGGCCAGACTTCCCAAGACTTCGGCAAACTTGCCGGCATAGGGACGAAATGCCTCCATCTTGGTCTGCGCGCCTCGCAACCGGGAGGCGGCAACCATGTTCATCGCCTTTGTGATCTGTTTGGTCTTTTTTACCGCTTGGATTTTATTGAGGACATCTTTTAGTCTTGCCATCTGAATCCGCCTCTAAACAGTTGCGAAACTGGAAACTTGAAATTTGAAACTCGAGTAGTGGATCGTCCTATTTTCTTTGCCAGGCGACATCGGCAAGGCTGAAAGCAAGTTACAAATTTTCCAGTTTCAAGTTTCCAGTTTCGAAATTCTACTTGATCGTGTCCTTGAATTCCTCGTCGTAGGCTTTCAAGGCTTCGGTCATCTGGTTGGTCAGATCGTCGTCGAAGGCCTGTTTTTCTTTCAAATCGGCGAAGACCTTCGGAAATCTTTCTTCCATGAAGGGATAGAGGCCGGCTTCATACTTGGCCAGAACATCCAGCGGATACTTGTCCAAAAAGCCCCTTGTGCCGGCAAACAGGATGGTCACCTGTTTTTCCATGGGCAGCGGCTGGTACTGGGGTTGTTTGAGGATGGTTACCAACCGGGCACCCCGGGTCAACTGCTGCTGAGTGGCCTTGTCCAGGTCGCTGCCGAACGCGGCAAAGGCTTCGAGTTCGCGGTACTGGGCCATGTCGAGCCGCAAGGTGCCGGCCACCTGTTTCATGGCTTTCACCTGAGCCGCACCGCCGACGCGTGAGACCGAGAGGCCGACGTTGATGGCCGGACGAACGCCGGCGAAGAACAGGCCGGGTTCCAGATAAATTTGGCCGTCGGTAATTGAAATAACGTTGGTCGGAATATATGCGGAGACATCGCCGGCCTGGGTTTCAATGATGGGCAGCGCCGTCAGAGATCCGGCACCCAGTTCGTCGTTCAACTTGGCAGAACGCTCGAGCAGGCGTGAGTGGTTGTAGAAAATATCGCCCGGATAGGCCTCGCGTCCGGGCGGCCGTCTGAGCAGTAGGGACACTTGGCGGTAGGCGGCCGCCTGTTTGGAAAGATCGTCGTAAATGATCAGCGCATGCCGCTTGGAGTCACGGAAATATTCGCCCATCGCACAGCCGGCATAAGGGGCGACGTACTGCAGGGTCGCCGGATCGCTGGCACAGGCGGCAATAATAGTGGTGTATTCCATGGCGCCGTATTTTTCGAGTATCGCGTGGACCTGAGCGACTGTCGATTTCTTCTGCCCGCAGGCGACGTAAATACAGTAAACATCGGTATCTTTTTGGGCCAGAATCGCGTCGATCGCGCAAGCTGTTTTGCCGATCTGACGGTCACCGATGATCAACTCGCGCTGGCCGCGTCCCACCGGGGTCATGGCATCAATGGCCTTCAAGCCGGTATAACACGGTTCGTGGACACTCTTTCTGGCGATAACACCCGGCGCAACCATCTCGACCCGGCGGAACTCTTTGGCATCGATGGGTCCCTTGCCGTCAAGGGGTTCGCCGACGGCCGAGACAACACGTCCCAAAACGGCTTCTCCGACCGGTACCTGGGCAATCCGCCCGGTACGCTTGACCATGTCGCCCTCTTTGATGTGGATGTCCTCGCCCATGATCGCGACACCCACGTTGTCTTCTTCAAGGTTGAGAACCAGCCCGAGGATATTGCCGGGAAATTCCACCAGTTCCAGGGCCATCACCTTGTCGAGACCGTAGACCCGGGCGATACCGTCACCTACCGACAGGACCACGCCGGTTTCGCTGAGTTCGACCTTCTTGTCATAATCGGTAATCTGCTCTTTGATAATCTGACTAATTTCTTCAGCTCTTAGTTCCATTAGGCACTCTCACCCCTTTTTAAAGATTCTCTCATATTGATCAGTTGTGACTTTATGCTTCCGTCCAAAACAAGGTCACCGATCCGGGTCACGATCCCCCCGATCAGACTCGGATCCTGTTCAACCTTCAAAACGATATCTTTACCCGTCCGCCTGGACAGGGCGTCACGAATCTTTTCAACGGTATCGGCAGAAAGCTCGGTGGCCGAAATCAGGCTGGCCTGCGCAACGCCTTTCAGCTCATCGGCCATTTTCTGGTAAAACTGGTCGATCTGACCAATAAAACCGATCCGTCTCTTATCGAACAGCAGTGTCAGGAATGACGACATCACCTGGGAAAGACCCAAGCGTTCGATCACGGTCGTCAGTACTTTTCTGCGGGCATCGGCATCGTAAAGGGGGTTGGACAGGGCTTGATCCAACGTTTTGTCTTCAGCAATCAGTCGCGCAACCGTCGAAAGTTCATCCCGGTAGCCGTCCGCCTGTCCGTCTTCTTTGCCGATAAGCAGCAGAGCCTTGGCATAACGCCGTGCGATCGCCAAATTTTTCATTATGCCACCACCTTCGATAGATAGTCATCCACCAATCGTTCCTGGTCTCCATCCGATATTCTGTCCCGGACAATCTCTTCAGCCTTGGCCAGCGCCTTCTCGAGCACGTCGTCTTGAAGCTCCTGTCGGGCTTTCTTGAACTCGTGTTCGATGTTTCGGCGCGCCTGTTCCTGAAGCTTGTCGGTCGCAGTTTCGGCCTCTTTTAGAATTCTGGCTTTGGCTTCCTCACCCTGCTGCACGTATTGGGCGATGAGCTTTTCGGCTTCCTGGTCCAGTTTCTGGAACCTCTGATTGTATTTGGCCAACTCCGCTTCGGCGGCTGCCTTCTGGGCCTCCAGTTCACTGAGTTGGGTTTTGATGCTCTGAATCCGATCAGCGAGTGCCTGTTTTACCGGTTTACGCAGCAGAAAGACCAGTGCGACGGCCAAAACCGCAAAGTTCATCACCTTGTAAGTGTCCGTGGCCTGCCACCCCTTGGAGGGTGGCGCTGCATGCTCGGTGCCCTGCTCACCGCCAGCCGCATGCTCGGTGCCCTGTTCACCGCCGGTGGATGACAGCCCGCCGCCGGCAAAACAAAACAGCATCAATGCGGCCGCCAGCACTGCGGCTGTTCGATGAACGGTGAAAAGGCCTTCGCGACTGAAAACAGGAAATCTCATCAGAGCGCCCTCCCCAAAATTTTATGCCCGATCGCCTCGGCAAAACTATCGATTTCCTGCATCAACGTGTTTCTGACCGCTTCGGCATCCTCGACAATCTTTTCTCTAACCTTGGCAAGGTCGGCCTGAGCTGTCTCGTTGATGCTGGCGATAATCTGCTTTTCTTCTTCGGTCGCCTCGGCCATCAGGGCTTCTTTTTTCTTCATCCCCTTGGCCCGCGCATCTCGGATGGCCGCCATGAAGGCGTCTTCTTTGTCCTTTACGTCCTTCTGGCACGCCGTAATGCTTTCTTCAAGACCCGACACTTTTTGCTGTCGCTGTTTCAGAACATTCCGGATCGGTTTGTAAAGAATCAGATTCAGGATCCAGATCAGAAAGAGGAAGTTGGCCATCTGCAGCAGGAAGGTCCAATCTGGAACGACGGTGAGGCCACCGCCGCCTTCCGCAGCAAAAACCGAGTCGATGGTTAGAAGGAGCAGCAGTGCCGCTGAGATCGGTAACATGAGAGGCGGCCTCTGGTTACGTACAGCACACTTCATGGGAAATCCTCCATCACAGAAGCGAGATTAGGATGTAATTCAGTTTAAACATTGAAGAAATTGCGACAAACCATTTCGACTCGCGCGGTCTATACCATCCGCCACAAACGGTTGTCAAAGGTTTTTTGAAAAATTTTAATTGGCGATCGTCTTGGCGTCGGAGGCTGTTATTTCCGGGATGGGTTTGGACTTTTTCACGGGTTCAGCGCGAGGGGTCATCGTACAGTGACCGTTGAAAAGCCCACCTTCTTCGATGGCGATCACGGGGGCCTGAATGTCGCCGGTGATGCGGCCGGGAGGATAGACTTCGATACGGTCGCTGGCAGCGATGGTGCCGTTCAATTTTCCCATGACGATGGCCGTACCGACAGCGATTTCGGCATCGACAACGGCTTGCTCACCGACGATCACCGTGCCCCCGCTGCTGGTGATCTTACCCTTGATGGTTCCGTCGAGCCGGATGGTGCCTTGAAAAATCAGCGCCCCTTCCACACTGGCATCGGGCCCTAAAAACGTCGATATCGAATCCGCTTTGGGTCCTTTTTTTAGCATGAGTCGGTCTCCTCCTGAAGGTTGTTTGGATGTGAATTCCTGCTGTCCACGCAATTCAAACCGAATGCGAGCCAAATGGTGAAGGCTGAACGCCGCCGTCATTCCAGGGTGAAGCGCCGCATGCTGACGTTGATGAGCAGTCCGATCGAAACCATCATCGTTGCAATCGAGGACCCGCCATAACTGATAAACGGCAACGGGACCCCGACCACCGGCATCAATCCCATGACCATTCCGATATTAACGAACACCTGCCAAAATATCATTGCCGAAATCCCCACCGCCAGAATGTTTCCAAATGGATCCCGACAACTGTAGGCCACGTTCAACCCCCACACGATCAGCAGCAGAAAAACGAGGACCAGAATCGCACATCCGACAAATCCCCATTCTTCGGCAAAAACAGAAAAGATAAAGTCGGTATGCTGTTCCGGCAGAAAGGAAAGCGCATTTTGCGTGCCTTTCAAATACCCCTTGCCAACCAACATCCCGGACCCGATGGCGATCTTCGATTGGATGATGTGGTATCCCGCGCCCAAGGGGTCCCGATCCGGGTTTAAAAACGTGAGAATGCGCTGTTTCTGGTAATCCTTCAACACAAACCAGACCATGGGTACGGCGAGCAGACCGGCAAAAATCAGGGACAACAGCGACCGTTTTTCAATCTTGACGAACAGGGTCATGGAACCGGCGATGATGACCAGCAGCAAGGCGGTTCCCAGATCCGGCTGCTTGATGATCAGAGCCGCGGGGACGAACACCAGCACCGCAGGGGTGAAGAGGTCGCGCAGGGTGAATCCGCGGGTGTAGGCATTTTTCGAATAATACCGCGCCAGAACGATGATAATGGCGAGTTTGGCCATTTCCGACGGCTGCACGGAGACAGGGCCCAAAACCAGCCAGCGTTTGGAGCCGCCCACATATTTGCCGAAGAGCAAAACGGCGACCAGCATCGCCAGGCAAAAAATATAGACCACAAAGGCGTATCGATCCAGCAGTTTGTAGTTGAACAAGCAGGTGATGACCATCAAGACCAAGCCACCGCAGAACCAGAGCATTTGTTTGAAGTAAAGTGTTTTCTCGAGCGTCATCGCGTCGGCGGTGACCACGCTGTAGAGAGTGGTCAGCCCGAGTCCACCGAGCACGATGGCGAGGCCGAGCAGGCCCCAATCGAAGTATTGAACAAATTTACGGTCAAACATGGTCCACCATTTCAACTTCGGATATCGGTTTCGTTGCGAATGTCGCCGTCTGCGCTTCGACTCGGTTTAAACGCGCCGATTGACTGCGTCCCGTTTCTCAGGGATGGCGTTCGCCCCAAACTCAGTCCGAACCGGCCGTCTTGTGCTCGGCCACTATCGGCGACCCTGGTTTAAGCCGGTCACGAAGCAGATAGGTCTTGATCATTTCCCGGGCGATCGGCGCACCGGCTCCGGATCCGTGTTCACCGTGTTCGACGACGACCGCAATCGCTATTTTCGGTTCGTCGGACGGCGCAAAAGCGACAAACCATGCGTGGTCCTTCAGGTGGTCGGGCG
>JAQAZR010000248.1:0-3430 GCA_032127235.1 Deltaproteobacteria bacterium | reverse complement strand
AGACGGGGCATCAACTGTCCGGCTGCCGAACCCTACTACGTGTTGCGCCTTGACACCCAAAAGAATCGCCTGGTGGTGGGGCCCAGACGAGACACCCTTTCGTCGGAATGCCGGGTGCAGGGAATTAACTGGATTCAGGCGCAACCCTCCGAGCCGATCCGGGTTCACACGCGCGTGCGGTATCGACATACTGCCGTCCCGTCCACGCTGACCCCGCAGCCGCAGCAGCAGGCCATTGTCGGCTTCGACGCTCCCCAGTCCGCTATTACCCCCGGCCAGGGTGCGGTGTTTTACATCGGAGAGGAAGTGATCGGCGGCGGGTGGATTTGTGGGGACAGGTAATAACGGCTCAAGGCAAAAGGCGAAAGGCAAAAGGCTAAGGGAAGAAGGTTCAGGGTTCAAGGTGCAGGGTATAAGGTTTAAGGTTAAAGGTATCCGGCTGAGGGTTTGAGGAAAACGAAGATGTTAAACCTTAAGCCCTACACCTTGTACCTTATACCCTGGACCATTGATCCCTTGGACCCTTGACCCCTTGTAAATAAATTTATAAAAATAATATTTTCAATATACTATAACTATTTATTAATGCTAAAGTTTAAGATTATAACCCTGGGTTGCAAGGTCAACCAGTACGAGTCCGAAGCCTTGGCCGAACAGCTCGAGCAGGCCGATCTGACCCCGGCCGGCCCGGAAGAGAAGGCCGATCTGTTCATTGTCAACACCTGCACCGTCACCGGTCGGGCGGCCATGCAGTCCAGACAGGCTATCCGCCAGGCTGTGCGCAACAATCCCGGAGCACACGTGGTGGTCGCCGGTTGCTATGCCCAGACAGCACCGGCGGAGATCACCAGCATCGACGGCGTGGATGCGATTCTGGGAATCGACGACAAACCGCATCTACTGGATCTGGTTCTCGACCGGCACCACCCCCCATCCAACCGCCGCAAGGTTGCCGATACCATCCAAGAGAGGGGCCCGCTCAACGGGCCGGTTAGAGGAATCCGATCCCGACCGTTTCTAAAGGTGCAGGACGGTTGTGAGGCATTTTGCTCCTACTGCATCGTTCCATATGCCAGGGGACCGAGCCGGAGTCTGACACCCGACAAGGCGATCGACGGCATCCGGCGGCTCAATCGGAACGGTTACCACGAAGTGGTTCTGACCGGTATTCATCTCGGTTGCTACGGAAATGACCTCACGCCGCCGACGGATCTTTTGGCGCTGCTCGGCCAAATCCGCAAGGCCGGTGCCATCGACCGAGTGCGGTTGAGTTCGATCGAACCCCGGGAGCTTTCCGATGCGCTGCTTCGCTTTGTGGCGGATTCCGGGGAAGAACCCGGCCGGATCTGCCCCCATTTTCACATTCCGCTCCAGAGCGGGGATGACGGTATCCTGCGAAAAATGAATCGGCCCTATACCGGCCGTTTCTTCAAAAAACTCGTCGGAAAAATTCTAGGTCTTATGCCCGGGGCTGCCATCGGAGTTGATGTTCTGGTCGGTTTTCCCGGTGAAACCGACGCGTCCTTCGAGCGCACTCGTCGACTGCTCGAAGATCTGCCGGTGGCCTATTTGCATGTATTTCCTTTTTCGCCCCGCAAGGGTACGCCGGCCTACCACTTTCCGCAAAAGGTTCCCACAATGGAGGTCAAAGAGCGCTGCCGGGTCATGCGAATGATAGGAAAACAAAAGAAATCAGAGTTTTATAGAAAATTTATCGGCAAACCGCTCGAGATCATCATCGAGGACCGCAAACACCTGCCGGAGGGGTACCTCATGGGTACTTCGGCCAACTATATTCAGGTCCTGGTCGAAAAAGCGGACTGTCAAAAGAGAAGTTTAGCACCGGTAAAACTCGTGGTCGAAAAAGTCGAAAAGGACCTGAGGGTATTCGGCAAACCGGTGTAACCGGTCTTGATTTCTGCAGTCTAATTGTTAGAATTCAATAGGCCGGATGTTGCGAGAGGGCAAAAATGAGTGAAAACCTACCGGGTTTAAAAGAAGATGTCGGGACGAACATCGAAGAAGAGGTGACCGAACCGCCGATGTTCAAGGTGCTCCTGCACAACGACGACTTCACCACCAAGGAATTCGTTGTTAAAATCCTTGTGTCGGTCTTCAGCAAATCCTTGGACGAAGCCACCCAACTCATGTGGGCCGTTCATAAGAACGGTGTCGGCGTCTGCGGTGTCTACCCGTTTGAAATTGCGGAAACCAAGGTCAACATCGTCACCGCCACGGCGCGTGAGAACGGTTTTCCGCTTCAATCCACGATGGAGCCGGAGTAATACGCTTCAGAAACGAATCTAACGGTTCATCTGGAATCCCTTTATTCATCGTCGTGCCGCGGCGGAGACCGCCAGACTTAAATACCGTCGATGTTCTTCGAACATGAGCTTCTTTTCCACCATCATGTGGAGAAAGCCGCGCAGTTGATCGGCTGTGATTTTCGGAAAACGGGCCTGCATCTCTGCCAATGAGCGGGGCTGTCTGCAAAAGAGATAAATCTTGCGCGACGAACCAGTCAGACGGTGCGTCAGGGTGTCGGCGCGAAATCGTCTCTGCCGGATGACGAGAAATTCTCCTCCGTCGTAATAGCCGAGGATCGGTTTATAAAATGAGCCTTGATGGAGCTCTTTATAGGCCCTTTTCCAGTCTTTGACTTTTGCCTGCACCGGCCGCCAGAGTTTCCGCTGCCACACCCGCTCACCCCGATAAGACTGAATAGGAAACCACACCATTGCGAAGACCTCCTGAGGAAAAAGCGTCGCCCAGTTCGGATGGTTATTGACCGACCGCAAGCCAAAATTCATGGGGGTAGACCAGACCGGGCTTCCGAGACCCAGCCAGAACCGGACGCACTGAAGGGGGTTATAGGGCTGAGCAAATTCCAGATTGCGGAGCGTTTCGTCCACATCCTCCTGATCACTGCCTGGAAAATGAAGGATCAGATTGGAGGTGTTGACCAAACCCAATTCCTCGCAGTTTTTCATCACCGCCAGATTTTCGATCGCCGTGATACCTTTGTTGAGCTTCGAGAGCAGGCGGGTGCTGAGAGCTTCGATACCGATCTGAAGCTCGGCGACGCCGGCACGCTTCATCCCTTCGAGCCCCTCTCGGGGTGTATCCGCGCGGATTTCGCAAAAGAAGTGCAAATCTTTTTTAAGTCCGGCCAACTCCTGAAAAATCTCTCCGGATGACGTGCGTGGTAACAGGTTGTCCACAAAAGCCACCGAGAGACACCGATATCGGGTCGTCAGAATGTCGACTTCGCGGACGACCTGCTGCGGCTTTTTGGCCCGATATCCTTTCCACTGGCGGTTCAAATTGCAAAATGCGCAGCCCGAAAAAGACTTTCCGGCCGCAGGTCGGCGCCACCAACACCCTCGTGACATTTCCGCCGGCAGTGTGGGGAAAAAGCTGTTGTCCGGGC
>JAQAZR010000247.1:0-10638 GCA_032127235.1 Deltaproteobacteria bacterium | reverse complement strand
GGTATCTCGACAGTGAGCGCTTGATTCGCAGGATTGGGTCTGGCGATCACTACGCCGCCGGTCTTGAAATGCAGCCACAAGGCACCGCTGCGCTCCTCCCATTGCAGAGGGGTGCTCTCCTGGTCGATTATCCACTGGCCTTTGCCGCCGGCCTCCAAAATCAGCGTCACGGCAGCCGCCGCATCAGAGCTGTGTACAGCAATGTATTTTCCCCCCCACCCCGGTCCGGTGCCACAGGACCAAATCGTCGATATGCAAACCAGCATCAGCCCGATAAGCCGTCGCGTTTTGCCCTTCACGCCTCCGCCTCCCGCAGTGATTTGAACAACCGGTTTTCCGCCCGCAGTGCCGAGGGAAACAAATACACCTGCAGGGTCATGGCAAGCCACATGAGATCGCGCACCAGAGTTCGCCACCCCATGGGCTCATCCACCGAAGTAAAACAACCACAGCCGATGGGAATACCCCGAACCATAGTAACCAGAATCGCCAGGCTGAAGACCAACAGTAAAAACCCTATCACGGCAGCCGTTGATTTTGTTCGAATTCCCAGAATGAGCAGCACACCTGCGACCAGCTCGATCCAGGGCAGGATCAATGCCGTAAGGTTTATCGCCCAGTAGGGAATCAGCTGGTAAGCCGCAATGGTTTCTGCGAACTCTGTTGGATAGTTGATTTTATACATACTGGCATAGATAAAGACTCCTCCCACGTAGACTCTTAAAAAAAGTCCCAAAACCGGATGAGTGAGACCGTTTTTCAGCCATTCGAGGAATTTCATGGCGTAACAGGGTATCCTTTCCGCTCCCAGGCCTGAAGCCCTCCTTCCAGAATTTTGACCTTGTCGTGACGCTGGAGCAAACGGTGTACGACATCCTCGTCGTAGTGTTTGCTGACGGTCCGCCCGTATACAATAATTTCCTGTTCGGGATTGAGCATGCGACCAAGTTTCATAGGAAAGATGATCTCAAAAAGAGATGCGGGAATGTTGATGGCTTCGGCAATGTGCTTTTGCGTAAAAAGTTCCGCGGGTCGCGCATCGACAACGACCGCCTCCCCCTTGGCCGCGAGCTGCCGGGCCGTATTGACATCTATTGAGGCGGGGGCGTCGACGAAAAAAGACTCCGGCAGCATTTTGAGTTTGTTCGGGCTGGCATAGTTAAACGGCAGGGATAGAAGTGTTGCGATGAAAATGATCAGCAGAACATCGGTTACGCGGAATCGACTGACGCGCTCGATTTCCCGCTGCACCATCTGTTTCAACCGGCTTCTGGCAAGCTCCAGAAGCCGGATCTGATTGCGGGCATCGGTCAGATCGGTGATCGTCCGGCGAAGATCTTCATTGGTGTTGTGAAGGTCTACGTTCAGCGCTTGAATCGTTTCGAAGGCACGGGCATTTTTGATGAATACCATAAAGTTGGCTGTAAGGCCGCGTAAAAGCGTCTTTTCGTCGTCACTTATTCTGGTCTTGCTTAGTGGCACGCCCAGGCCGGCCAGTCCAAGCAACGTGCTGTGCACTGTGAACAGGAAAGCGGTGTTGACGGGAAATCCCGTTTCAGCCTGAGGAAATACCCGCTCCGGTTCGCTTACAAAGGTGAACGACATGGGATCGAGACGACGATCCTCGGCGCATTGAAAGGCTTGGTAAAACCGCTTTTCGGTCTCTTCGTAGCTCGATTCCGCGCCAAAGTCGCTTCCACGGCTGACGCAACGGCATTTCCGGTTTTCACGATCACACAGTAGAACAACGCCTTGACTCAATCCGAGGGTGCCGATGACCATGAGAAGAAAGGTTTCCATGAGCGACTCGGTCGAGACGATCGGACTCAATTCGGCAGTGAATTCGTAAAGCGTGTGAAGGTGAAAGATCTGCCGATCCAGGTTCTCGCGAGCCAGGCTGGCCTGGTGGCGCGCGTCTTCGAGTGCCGTGCTCTGGCGAATTAAATCAGTGTTGAGGTTTTGAATCTGGCGCTGGGAGAGCGTCTGGGCCAAGGCGTTTGTCAGCGTACCGGTCAAACTGAGCAAGGTTTCGACATCGGCATCTGCGGGTTGACTTCCCGTAATGATTTTCCCCAGTACCACAATCACAGCAAAGGTTTCGTCGACCATCCGTTTGATCAACAATTCGGCCGAAGCCGGCAGAAGCTCTGATCCGTTCGGTTGTCCCTCCGCAACAAGCTGGGCCACAGAGGCGCCGATGGGTGACCCTTCCGGCGGCAGATAGTGCCGGGCTATACGCGTCAGGTTGCGTTCACACGCTGCGACTTCTTCTTTGCTGAATCCCCGGTGGAACAAGTGGCCCTGATATGTGCGGGTATTGATCAAGATAACCAGTCCCTCAGTTATCCCGAAGATACCCATGGCCGACAGCAGAAAGGTTTCCATCATCTTCCGCGGTTGGTTGAGACCGGAAAGCTCGTGTGCGGTTTCGTAGAGGGTATTGAGATGGAAAATCCGCTTGTCCAGCTCTTGCTGTGTCCGGGTTACCGCCGCAATAGCGTCCTGGAAAGAAGAATCGGGAGGAGATGCCATGGTGTTCAATGAACCAGTGTAGTGATGAGCTTCAGGAAGGCGTCGATGTCCTCGACAACACCCAAGTGGGTATCAAGCACCTTGCCGTGGGGGTCGACCAGCATGGTGAAGGGCGTACGCGGCTCCCCGAGCAGCTTATGCACTAAAAAAGAAGGGTCGGGGACGACTGGAAAGCTGTAGGGCCCCTGTTCGTTGAGGTACTGGATTTCTGTCACGCTGCCGCCGGCGGCTACTGCCAACATTTTGACCTGACCTTTTAATTTGCCTTTTTCGATTCGGCTGAAAAGAGTATTGAACAGAGGCGCCTGCCGGTAACATCCCGGGCAGTATACGCCGATTACTTCCAGCAGGAGCAATCGACAGCTGATGTCACTGATCCGAAACGTCTGGCCTGTGATGCCGAGGTAAGACAGTTCCTTTACTGAAGAGGGAGCCTGCAGTTCCAAGGGCGGTAGGGTTTCGCCCTTTTGGGGAAGGTTACCGCAAAAGGCCGGCGCGACGGAAAAGATCGAGGCTGACAAACCTAAGATTGCAATGAAATTCACAATCTGCCGCATGGATTTCATGGGGTATTCTCCTCGATCCGATTTTGATTTTTTTTAAGAGTGTTCGATGGGCTCAGCCCGTCAGCGCCGGGCAGACCGGTCATACAGTCAGGGCCTCGGCGAGCGAATCCACCATGGGCACGAGCTTGGAAAGTCCCACGATTTCAAAGACTTTTCTCAGATTTTTCGATAGACCGGCTACTACCACGTGGCGCCCCTCTTTCTGGCTTTCCAGCAACAGTTGCGTCAGAACGGCTATTCCGGCGCCATTTACGGCGGCGCTCTCCAGAAAATTCAAAACGATCCTTGGCTTTTCGAGAGCAGCAGCTTCGTGGAACAAGGTCTGAAACCGGCTTTCGTTTTTTGCGGAGATATTGCCACGGATGATAAGGACTGCGGCATCTTCAGCCGGTTCCAGAACGATTTCATGAATCTGTTCTACGCTGAGGCGTTGACGTTCGCTGGCGCGTTCAAGTGCCTGCTCAAGGAGGTGACGCTGGATTGGTTTGTTGATGAAGTCGGTCGCATCCAGGTTCAGCGCTTGGATAGCAAGATCCATATCCCCGTGCCCTGTGATCACGATCACCTCGGCAGTCGGGTCGATCTCCTTGATTCGCTTCAGAACCTCTATCCCGTTCATGCCGGGCATCTTTATATCAGTAAGCACGATGCGGGGCCGGTCATGACTGAAAATTTCCAATCCCTCCCGGCCGTTTTCAGCTGTGAGCACGTCGAAGCCGTATGCAGACAGGGTCAGACGAAACATCATCAAGGTGGGTTTATCATCGTCTATCACCAGAACTTTTTCCATCTCGTTTCCTAACTGCGGCTGCGTCAGTCGCTCCGACAAGCTATTGTTCATGGGTAAAGATAGCGGCACGGACCGTTTCCGGATGAGACCAACTCGGTGGAAACCTCGTCCATTCAAACTGCGGCAAAGCTGAGTCTGAACGTGGCACCAAGCGTTTTCTGGCTCGTGAGTTGGATGTCGCCCCCGAAGTCCTTGACGATACCGTACGTAATGGCCAATCCCAGCCCCATGTCGTTGCTTCTTTCCTTGGTACTGAAAAATGGTTCGAATATCTTGTCCCGAACCTCATCATTGATTCCGATGCCATCATCCTCGACCTCGGCCACCACCTGGTTTTCTTCTTGGTAGGTGCGGATCACAATCCGACCGGCTTCCGGACCGTTTTGTCTTTCGTTTTTTTCGTTGATGGCGTCGCGGGCGTTGGCCACCAGGTTGAAAAAGACCTGCTGCAGCCGGTTGTCGTGGGCCATAATCGGAGCGATTTCATCGGAGAGCTGAAGCTCGATGCGAATGTTGTCCAGTTCGAACTGGCGGCCGACGAGTGAGAAAACCGCCTGAATGGGCTTGTTGATGCATACCCGCTCCATAACCAGATCGGCCTTTCGGCCGAAAGAGCGAAGCGTGTTGATGATTTCGGCTGCCCGATCGACCTGGGTGCTTATCTCGCTGACCACCTTATGGAGATCAGCCGGAGGAATATCACGTCTTTGCTCGGACATCATGGCCAGGAAATCACTCCCCATCTTGATAGCGTTGAGCGGCTGATTCAGTTCGTGGGCAATCCCGGCTGACATTTCGCCCAAGGATTTCATCTTGCTGGCCTGAATCAGTTGGGCGTCCTTTTCGATCATTTCGGTGATGTCGGTCGAAGCCAGAACGATAGCCGGCTGCCCCTTGTAGGTGATATTGCAGGCGTGCAAGTTGACATAAAATGGTTTGTTGCCTTTCTGATAATGAAGCGCCTTGGGATAACTGATCAATCTCTGGTCGTCGCTCTGCTCCTGCAATGATTGAAAATATTCATGTGTGTGCTCAGGCGCCAGCTGCGTGAAAGGTTTCCCAATCAGCTCTTCCCGATTATAGCCGTAAACCTCTACGGCCCGAGGATTGGCATCGATTATTTCAAAAGTTTGATGGTTTATGACAAAAATGGGGTCAGGACCGCTATCGAAAAGCGACCGGTATTTTCTCTCAGACTCTCTCAGGCGCCGTCGGTAAAGCCGGATGCTCCAAATCATATTGTGGAAAGAATCCCCCAGCTGTGTAACCTCATCGCCCTTTTGGCGTCTGTAAAAACGGCAATCCCGGCAAATCGGGAGCGTTTCGGGAAGGTCGTCCCTTATCCCGTCCAGATGCAAGCAAGGGTAATCGGTGTTGACAAACGCGGGGCACTCCATCGGCTCCCCGGCCTTGGAACCCAGCTCGAAGTCAAGTTTCACGTCGAAGTTGCCCTTGCTCAATTCGTCAGAAATCCGGGTCAGTTTAGAGATCGGCATGGTGATATTCTTGGCCAGACGCAGACTGATAATGAAAATAATGACAATGACCAGGGAGAGGAATCCGAGAAACGTGAATCTTAGTTTGGCGACCAGCTGATCTATGTGAGCCTTGCTGAGGCCCACATGAACCGTTCCGATGCGGTAGATTCCTTGGGTAATGGGTATGGCGATGTCATAGGCTTTTTGTTCGCCGAACTGCGACAGGCGTACGCTCTTGGACTCGTCCGGAGATACGCTGTTGGCGAGACGCAGGGACTCGGGGAACGGACGGGTAAGGGTATGACTGAGAACCTGTTCTTCGGGATCGCTCACGAAGATGTATGAGACAAGATGCTGGCGTTCCTTGAGTTTCGCCTCATCGAAGATCAGGTTGAGGAGTTCAGGATAGTTCTTGTCCAGAATGTATCCGCTGCTGCGCCCGGCAATCGTACGGGCAATAGCAATCCCGCGCAGCTCGAGTTCGGAAATCAGAGTGGACACAAGGATCCAGCGGGCGAGCAGCGCAATAGTGGCGCTGATGACCAGGATAACCACCAGGATGGAAAAAAAGATTTTGTTTTTAAGGCTGATATTTCGGAAGCTTTTCGTCGCTTCCCGGAGCATATCCTGCTTCATGGCCGGCTCAATTTGAGGCAACAAGCTGGGCTTTGATGTCAGCCCAATTTTTAATCAGGGAGAACTGGCCGTTCTCCAATCGGGTGAAATAAACGCGGTCCAGTCCCTGGTGGTCGCTGGGGCTGAAGGCGATGTTAATGTCCAAACCCAATGGAAAATCACGGATCGACTCGAGCGCATCTATGAATCCTTCACGGGTAAGGTCAGACCCGGCCCGTTCGAGTCCTTCGACCAAGACACGAGCATTGATAAAACCCTCAAACCCGACGAAGTTGGGTTGGTCATCCGGATAGTAACGCTTAAGCAACGTGACATAGCCAACGTCCCCTGTGAGCAGGGGGCTGGTGTCGTTCCGATCGGGAGGTGGAACCACCTGTGACATGATGACCGTTATGTCCTGCTGGTTTACGAGGCGCCGGGCCAGTTCATCGGCTCCCACAAACGATACCAGATAAAAAACGGAACGAAAGCCCTGTGCGTAGGCGAGCTTGATGAATTTGGCGCACGGGTCGTAGGTTCCAATCATCACAACGGCCTCGGCTCCCGAGGACATGATTTTGTTCAATCCTTCCTGCACATCGAGTGTGCCCCGAGCATAGGATCCTCCGGCAACCGGAGCCAAACCAAACCCTTTCAAAGCGAGTTCGGTTCCGGTCAGACCGTCGAAACCATAGGCGTCGTACTGGTAGAAAACAGCTATCTTTTTGAGGCCCAGATCGTTGACCAGGTGGCTGACGGCAGCCCCGGTCTCCTGGTAGTAGGACGCCCGAATATTGATCAGGTAGCGATCGAACGGATCGCGCAGTGCGTTTGCACCGGTGAACATCCCTAGCAGTGGAATGTGAACATCTTCAATCAGTGGGAGAATCCGTACTGTCGTCGGAGTCCCGACGTAACAAAAAAGGGCGAACACCCGGTCTTCAATGATCAGTTTTTGGGTATTGGCAAGACATATTGGCGGATCGTAACTGTCATCGAGGGCAATGACCTTGATAGCGCGGCCATGAATTCCACCCTGGGCGTTGACGTGGTTAAGATAACTCATTGCACCACGCAGGGTTTGGGTTCCCAGGAAACTTGCATGGCCTCGGAGGGCTAGAGATGAACCCAGTAGAACCTCGCTGTCGGTTACACCTGGAGTGTTGATCACCGGAACCACGCGCTCATCCGCAGGGCTGCAAGCTGCCAAAGAGGCACACACAATCAGTGCGGCGAGAAAACCCCCTCGCAGCATGTGGCACGATGTCCGCCCCATGACTGCGATCGCTTTGTAAAATGCAAGACACCCAGTTAAAATTTTAGGGAAAAGGGTCAGGAAACGAGGCCGGTTCATAGCTTCGAGTAACGACATGATCCGCTCCCTGTCGAGCGAATTTTCGGATAGCGAAATTGCCAACGGCAGTGCATTGAAGCTCGCTCTTTCGGCAACTGAACCTCGAGGCGCCGGCGGGGATGCGGCGCTTTTTCCCCGGCCGTAAGGTCTTTGAAGAAAGGATGCCGTCAAGGTGTCTTTCGATTAATCAATAAAAAACCCGCTTGGCGGTTTCAAAACAAGATTGCGCACTAAATTTCTCATCCGATTGAACTGCCGCGCAATCAGGAGAGACATCAATTGACCTGAAACCAAGTATTATCCAACTATCCGACGCAATTGTGCATGTCAAGAACGATTTTTCGGCGCTGTTTCAGCATGAATTAAGGGTCAGCCTGGCAGATTGTCGCAGACTGCCTGATTCTCTATAGAAAGCAGAGCACCGGTGGTCGTCTTTGTGCCGATATCTTCACCACAGACGACTACGATACGTTATGTCGGAACTATCAGGGCAAAAAGCGCGTCAGACGGCGTGCGTTGTCCGGTTGACTTTTGCTACCAAGGCCAGATGGCCTTCAGATGCGCCAGGCTCGGCTCGAGGGCCTCTTCGGTATGCGGTTCGAGGGTAATGACCGGAGGGGTGTCGTTGAGATTTTTCAAGCGTTTGAAAAGGTATTGGAAGTCGATCGTTCCCTGGCCCAAGGCGAGGTGATCGTCCCGCAGCCCGTGATTGTCATGCAGATGCACCTGGCCCAGATGCCGGCCCAGGATGTCGAGCCACGCTGCCAGCGGGGCCTGACCAAATGCCGCCTGGTGTCCGGTGTCCAGGCAGAAGCCGACACCTTGAGGAGTCAAGTTATCGAAGAGGGGCAGGAGTTCTTCGGGGCCGCTTTCATAGACGTTTTCAAGCATCAGGCGGCATCCGATCAAATTCAGGCGCTGCGCCAGCCAGCGCCACATGTCGAGGCTGTTCTGCAGCCACTCCTCGAGCAGGTAGGCATAGCGCTTCCAATCATAACCGGCATGACACACCACGGTTTTGGGGCTGAACAGCGTCGCTACTTCGAGTAGTTGCTCGAAGCGGAGGCGCGTTACAGCGCGGATCTGCGGGTCGATGGAGCCGGCCGACATGTCGCTGAACGGGCCGTGCAGCGTGATCGTCAATCCACGGTCCCTGATCCGTGCGGCCATCTCGCCGAATTCGGCCGGTGTGAAACGGTCCAGTGCAGCGGCATCGATGCCGATTTCGGGATTCAGGCCGCGGGCAAAGAAATTTTCCGCATATCGATCCCACAGCATGGTGAAGGGAACGTTGACCTGAACCCGGCTAAGCAACTCTTTCATGGCGCCTCTCTCTCCAATGTCCACGCGCACCGGTCTGCTGTCGGCCGGATGGATGAACAATTGATCGTTTTTAGGGTTGCGACAACAACTAATTGCGCACGATTGCGCCGTATTTCGGGTCGTCTGCAACGCACAGCCGCCGACCGCACATAACAGGATATGTTCCGATGAATGTAACGCGCCAGAAAGGCAAGTAATCGGGCAAAATAACCAAGATGTGCAATTATTCCTTGCCGAGCCCTTATCTGTCAGCGCATACCATCTCTAACCCATTTCGGTGGAGCCAGTTGTCGATCTCCTGTTCCAATATGCGGTAATAGGCTTCCGAGCCCCCTAAACCCCGCCGGCCGAAAAAGTAGTTGATCTCCAGAAAGAAGGGGGTTTCTGATGCAGCCCCTTCGGGAAAGAGCAGGTCGAAACCCGCCAGATCGATACGGGTGAATCGGCAAAAATTCCTGACGGCAGACACGGCCGTCGTCCGAAGTTCGGGATCGGCCATGAAATCGATTTGTCCACCGTGTGCCAGATTGACGCACCAGATCTGCCGGTCCGGTTGCACCCGCCAATATGCGACACATCGCCGACCGATAACCGCCACGCGAAGGCTGCGGTTGCCGGCGGGAATCATTTCTTGAACCAGAAAACCGCTCTGACTGGTCCGCTCGAAAGCCGATGCCGTGCACAAAAACTCTTTCAAACGCGACTCGGAGTCCACCGGATACACGGTTTCGCCCTCACCGCCCCAGTCGAATTTAAACACGCAGGGAAATCCGAACGGAAGATCATCCGGTATCCGCCGGCATTGCCGTCGAAAGGCCCGTGTATCGCTGAAAGAGATGGTCCTGGGATGAGGCACGCCGGCTTTTTTGAAGAGCAAATGCTGCCCGGCTTTCCCGGGATAGGCGAAACGGGCATCATAATTGGGGAAATACAAGGCACAATTCTCGCGCACCATTTCATAGAGGTCCTGCCGACAGGCCTGGGGCAGAATGACCGCTGTGGCCGCCGAAATCGCCTGCCGTTCATCCGAACCCGGCGCACGTCCGGCGCAGATAATCTGTCGATCCGCCGTAAAAAGGGGATGAAACGATAAAATCATTGGCCTTCAATACCCGAATTTTCTGAGGGCCCGCGTGTCCTTGCTCCAATTTTTCTGCACCCTGACGAAGAGTTTCAGAAAAACCTTCACGCCGAGAAGCCGCTCGATCTCCAGGCGTGATGTCTCACCGATCGACTTCAGCATGCGGCCGCCTTTCCCGATGATGATGCCTTTCTGCGAATCGCGCTCCACGTGAATGGTGGCGTGAATCCGCACGAGGCTCCCTTTTTTTTCCTCTTTGAAGGCCTCGACGGTTACCGCCGTGGCATACGGAATCTCCTCTCCGGTGAGACGAAACACCTTTTCACGGATCATCTCGCAGGCGATGAAGCGTTCCGGAAGATCGGTCACAATATCATCTGGAAAAAACGGCGGACCGAAGCGCAGAAGGGTCTCCAGAGAAGCGAGCAGCCGGTCCACCTGAGTGCCTTTTTCAGCGGAGATCGGAAGGATGTCGTCAAAAGAGGTCACCATTGACCAGCGGTCGATGATCGGCAGCAGATCGGTCTTCGGGATCAGATCGATCTTGTTCAATGCCAGAACAACCGGCTTCTTGCTGGCTTTTATCTTATTAACCATCAGCCCTTCGGACACGGGATCCGACCGGGCCACATCGATGATGACCAATATGACATCCACATCCCCCAAACTCGACAAGGCCGTCTCGACAATGCGGATGTTCAACGGGTCGGTGGCCTTGTGCACACCCGGGGTATCGATAAAAACGAGCTGAGCCGACGGCCGGTTGAGAATGCCCAGAATGCGATTCCGTGTGGTCTGTGGCTTTTTTGAGGTAATCGAAATCTTCTGTCCAAGGATCCGGTTCAACAAGGTCGACTTACCGGCGTTGGGCGCACCGAGGATGGCCACGAAGCCGGACC
>JAQAZR010000246.1:0-4475 GCA_032127235.1 Deltaproteobacteria bacterium | reverse complement strand
CTTATAGTATAACGCCTTCCGCCGAGATCAACAGCAGGGGTCGGTGTACCTGAGAAGATGCGGTAATCGGCTGGTTCGTGTGGTGTGCTTCGCCATGGTTTAGCTGTCTGAAGCGTCATCCGGAGAGCGAATGATCGAATTGGATAAATTGCCCGGCATTGCCGATTATGATAGACTTTACGAATTAATTTCAGGTCGCCGTCGCCTGAAAACCTGATCCAAAAGCCGGCGAGCACCGCTTTCGTTCTTATTCAATACGGGAGACCGGTATGTTTTTAAAGACGATCATCAGCCTCGCACTCATCGTTCTATCTACAGCCAAGGCCGGCTATGCCTATGAATTGACAATCGTGACCGAAGAGTCCCCGCCGTTTAATTTCGTAAAAGACGGCGTTGTGACCGGCTCTTCCACCGAAGTGGTCCGGGAAATGCTGAGGCGCATGGGCCGTCCGGACAAAATACGCGTACTGCCGTGGGCTCGCGGCTACAAAATGTTGCAGACGCAGCCCTATGTGGCGCTATTCTCGACCTCGCGAACCCCGGAAAGGGAGTCTCAGTTCTATTGGGTCGGTCCCCTCTTCACCGTCCACTTCGGATTCTACGCCAAGAAAAGTGCCCATCTGGTGCTTCACACCCTCGAAGACGCCAAGAGAGCCGGCGCTATCGCTACTTATAAGGATGACGTCAAGGAACAGGTTCTGATAAGCAAGGGGTTCCGTAACCTCGACAGCTCGAAATCACCGGTCAGCAGTTTTAAAAAATTGATGTCCGGTCGGGTCGACCTCTGGCTTTTCGACAACCTCGGCGTGGCGGACATTGCCAGACAGACGGGTGTGGATCCAAACGAATTGGAACTGGTGTTGCCCTTCGAAAGCTACCAGAGCTACCTTGCCGTTTCCAGATCGACACCCGAATCGGTCGTCATCGAACTGCAAAACACTCTCGAGGAAATGGTGCGTGACGGCACCTTCGAATCGATCAGCCGTAAGTGGCTTCCGGATGCCAACATCCCGGATTTCACAACAGACAAGGAAACCGCAGTCGACAAACCGGTCCTCAAGCTGTATACCGAAGATTCGCCGCCCGGAAATTACATCGACAACGGGCAGCCGGCCGGTTTCTCGGTTGACATCGTCCGTGAAATCCTGCGACGCCAGAAGCAACCCGATACCATAACGGTCGTTCCCTGGGCGCGGGGATACACTCTGGCCCTGACGGAGCCCGATGTGGCATTGTTTTCGACCAGTCGCCTGCCGGAACGGGAGAAATCATTTCAATGGGTGGGACCCCTCTATACCCAGACCTGGGCCTTCTATGCTAAAAAGGGGACCGCGATCAGGATCGACTCTTTGGATGAGGCCAAAAAGGTCGCCCGAATCGGCACCTACCTGAAAGATGCCAAGGAGCAGTTTCTCAAGAGTCAGGGGTTTCAGAACCTCGTCAGTGCCAATCGAAATGGCAGCAATATCAAGCATCTGTTGAAGGGCAATATCGACCTGTGGGTCAGTTCCGATTTTAATATGCCGTATCAGGTCGAGCAGGCCGGGGAGAATCCGGGAATGTTGGAACGGGTTTACGCTTTTCGAAAAGTGGACAATTTCATTGCCTTCTCGTTGAAAACCCCCGCAGCGGTCGTGCACAAGTGGCAGAAACACCTGGACGACATCAAGGAAGACGGCACCTTCACCAGGATATGCCAAAAGTATCATTTCCGGCCGGAACAGCTCGCAGTGCGCTGATCGAGGAAACAGGTTTGAATACGACGCCGAAATCGAGCAAGTTGAACCGCCTTTTCAATTTGAAAAGCCGTTCCATTTCGAGAGAACTGACCATCAGCCTGATTCTGATCGTCATTTTTTTCGAGGGCATCTTGCTGGCACTGGTCTATCAGCATCAATCCCGCATCCTGCTTGAGCAACTCGAAGTCCAGGCCGACCGGTATGCCGAAAACCTGGCCCAGGTTTTGATCGTGCCGATCTGGGATTTCGACGACGAACAGATTGACAAAATCGGCGCCGGGTTTGCCCACAGCGATGTGGTGGACGAGATCAAGATTATCGATGCCGAGGGAACCGTTTTATTTTTACACCGCAATGGCCAAAACAGCGGAAAACGGATCCGCCGAACGGTCAATATTGTTTACCAAAATCGACCTATCGGCAGCGTCGAATTCGCTCTCTCCATGGATGCCTATACCGCACAGCTGGTATGGCTGCGGGGTCGGATTCTGCTCATCCTGGCTGCTTCTCTCGCCGCGATCTGCATCACGACCGGTGTTCTTCTGCGTATTTTCATGCGCGCCCCGCTGGTCATGCTTCAGAAGGGCATCGACCGCGTCGCCCGGGGCGACTATTCCTACAGGTTCGACGAAATTCGCCACAGTGAACTCTCCGGCATCGCCAACCGTTTCCGTGAAATGGCCGATGTCGTCCAGGCCAGGGAGCAGTCGCTCAAGGAGCTTAACCGCGAGCTCGAACAGGAAGTCGACGAACGCAGACGGGCCGAGGACAAAATCAGGGCCAGCGAGGCCAAGAGCCGGGCGCTGCTGGATGCGATACCCGACATGATTTTCCAGCTGGACCAAACCGGACGGTTTATCGACTACAAGGGCGCTCAAAATGACCTGATCAGCGCGCCGGAATCGTTTTTAGGGAAAAAAATCAGCGACATCTTGCCGTCGGCACTGGCCGCCCTCGTCATGAAACGGCTGACGGACGCGCTGCAGACCCGCCAGATCCAGATCTTCGAATATGAACTGAAATCACTGGGGAAACCGGAAAACTTCGAGTGTCGGCTGGTCGCGATTTCAGACACGCAGGCCGTTGCGATCGTCCGCAACATTTCCGAACACATCCGCGCTACGGCCGAACGCAATCGACTGGAAGATCAGCTCCGGAGGGCCCAGAAAATGGAGGCCATCGGTACGTTGGCCGGCGGCGTGGCCCACGATCTGAACAACGTCCTCTCCGGCCTCGTGAGCTACCCTGAACTGCTGTTGATGGACCTGCCGGCGAACAGTCCCCTTCGGCAACCGATACTGACCATCCAGAAATCGGGCGAGAAAGCCGCCGGCATCGTTCAGGATCTTTTGACGCTGGCCCGCAGGGGCGTTTCGGTGTCGGAAATCGTCAACCTGAACGGCATCATCCGCGATTACCTGAAAAGCCCGGAATACGCGAAATTGCAGAAAAGCACCGCCGCCTTTAGCGTGGACCAGTCCCTTGACGAAAACCTGGCGAGCATCTCCGGTTCGTCGGTGCACCTGTCCAAAACGGTTATGAACCTGGTCGCCAACGCCGCCGAAGCGTTGACGGAAAACGGGCGAATTGTCATAACGACCGAAAACCGAATCGTCGAGGGCCCCATCGCGGGCTTCGACGACCTCAGGAAGGGTGATTATGTCATGCTGCAAATTTCCGATACCGGCGTCGGCATTGCGTCTGCCGACATCGAACGGATATTCGAGCCCTTCTACACCAAAAAGGTGATGGGACGCAGCGGCACGGGCCTCGGCATGGCCGTTGTCTGGGGTACGGTAAAGGACCTCAGAGGCCACATCGATATTCAGAGCACCGAAGGGCAAGGAACCACCGTCACGATCTACTTACCCGCCTGCTGCCCGGATACCGCCGAACAGCGCCTTCCCGTGTCTGTTAATCGATACAGAGGCCGGGGAGAGACCATCTTGGTGGTGGATGACGTGGCCGATCAACTCGAAATTGCCTCACACATGTTGACAAAGCTGGGCTACAGGGTCGCAGCCGCTTCCAGCGGAGAAGAGGCCATCGATCACCTGGCAGTCAACGCGGCCGATCTGGTGATCCTCGATATGATTATGACACCGGGAATCGACGGCCTGGAGACCTACAAGCGAATCCTTCAAATCCGGCCCGGCCAGAAAGCCATCATCGCCAGCGGCTTCTCGGAGTCGAAGCGGGTCATGGTGGCCGAAGCGCTCGGCGTGGGCGCCTACATCAAAAAACCGTATCTGATGGAAGAAATCGGGATGGCCATCAGAAATCAATTGGATCGGTGACAGCCATCCTGAAACGGAAGAACCCATATGAAACCCCGCAGATCAATTCTATCGGTACCCGGGCACGTCGAAAAAATGCACCGGAAAGCGCACCGGAGCCAGGCGGACGTCATCATGCTCGACCTGGAAGACAGCGTGCCGCCCGAGGCCAAGGATAACGCCCGCACCGCGGTCGTCAATGCCCTGCACAAAATCGACTGGAAGGAAAGAGTCGTCACGGCCCGCATCAATGCCCTGGACACCCCTTTCGGCTACCGGGATTTACTGGTCCTGGCCGAGGAGGCCGGGGACCGGCTCGATTCTGTCGTTATTCCAAAGGTCGATCATTGCGCCGACATCCACTTTGCCGATAAAATGTTGACCGGCATCGAGATGGCCAAGGGCCTGGCCAACCGCATCGGACTCGAGGCCATCATCGAATCGGCCCGGGGGCTGGCGG
>JAQAZR010000245.1:0-18159 GCA_032127235.1 Deltaproteobacteria bacterium | reverse complement strand
ACTTTCGCAGTCGGTTGTGGAGCGCCAGCCGGAGCTGGTTGTCTGGCCGGAAACGGCCCTTCCGTTTTATTTCCGGTATGATGTCCCCTTGACCGCAAAGGTTCAGGAGGGTGTACGCCGATTGGGGGCCTACTTTCTGGTCGGCAGCCCCTCCTTTGAAAGAGGGCCCCGCCGGATAGACTATTACAACAGCGCCTACCTGATCGATCCGCAGGGTAACGTACTGGGTAAATACGACAAGGCGCATCTGGTTCCTTTTGGAGAGTATGTTCCGTTAAAGCGCTGGTTGCCTTTCCTTGGCAAGCTGGTGGAGCAGGTCGGGGACTTCAGTCGCGGCGACATTGGTGAAACCCTCAGTTGGACATACGGCAAACTGGGTGTTCTCATCTGCTATGAAGGCATCTTTCCCGACATTGCGCAGACCATGGTCAGAAACGGTGCGAATCTGCTGGTCAATATCACCAACGACGCCTGGTACGGTCGCAGCAGCGCCCCTTACCAGCATTTTTCGATGACCGTGTTCAGAGCGATAGAGAACCGGCGGGCGCTGATCCGGTCAGCCAACACGGGAATCAGCGGTTTTGTCGACCCGGTCGGTCGAATCCTGGGAAAAACGGCCATTTTTTCGGATGCGGCAGAAGTCCGGCAGGTGCCGTTGATGTCAAAATTGTCGTTGTACAGCCGTTTCGGAGATGCTTTTGCGGCCGCCTGCCTGGCCGTGGCCGGAATCCTTCTTTGCGGAATGGTGGTGACGCATTTGCGGAGAACAAAAATTCTTGGAAGGAGGTAAACGAATATGTCTACCGAATTGAAACAGACCGTCAAGGAACTCGGAGAGAAACTCGATCAGTTGCGAGGTTATCTTTGACCTTGAGACCAAAGAAAACCGTTTGCAGGAAATAGAGGCTCAGATCGCCAAACCAGGTTTCTGGGACATTCCGGAAGATACCAAGGGGATCATGCAGGAACGGACGAGGCTGTCCGATCAGGTCGATCGTTTTCGCCGGCTGGCGCACGATCTCGAGGAAAGCGGTATTCTGCTCGATCTGGCCGTCGAGGAGTCCGACGCCAAGACGCTCGAGGAAGCGGGAAAGCTGCTCAAGTCGCTCGACAATCGTCTGCGTAAGTTTTCCCTCGACCTGATGCTCGACGGTGATGATGACCGCAACAACGCGATCGTTTCCATTAACGCCGGCGCCGGCGGCACCGAAGCCCAGGATTGGGCCGAGATGCTGTTCAGGATGTACCTGCGCTGGATTGAACGCAAGGGGTACGCCTCCGAGGTCATCGACTATCAGCCGGGCGAGGAAGCCGGTTTAAAGAGCGTGACGTTTACAGCCGCCGGCAGTTATGCCTACGGTTATCTGAAAAGCGAAATAGGTGTCCACCGACTCGTCAGGATCTCACCCTTTAACGCCAGCGGCAAACGTCACACCTCATTTGCCTCGGTTTTCGTCTTCCCTGAACTGGACAATGAAATCGTCATCGACATCGATGACAAAGATTTGCGCATCGACACGTTCAGGGCCAGCGGGGCCGGCGGCCAGCACGTCAACAAAACCAGCAGTGCCATCCGGATCACGCATCTTCCCACCGGTATCGTGGTGCAGTGCCAGCAGGAAAAGTCCCAGCACCGCAACAAAGACATGGCCATGAAAGTCCTGCGGGCCCGGCTCTACCAGGCGGAAAAAGAAAAACAGGACGAAAAACTGCGTGAAATCCACGACAGCAAAGATGACATTGCCTGGGGCAGTCAGATCCGTTCATACGTCATGCACCCCTACCAACTGGTCAAAGACCACCGCACCAAGATCGAAAGCGGCAACGTGAACAGCGTGCTGGACGGAGCCATCGATCCGTTCATCGAGGGACTGCTGCTGGCGAGGCATACCTAAATGGATCCGGTCGAGCTTATCGCCAGATATTACAAGAAGAACTCAAAAGCGCATAAGATCCTGTTGTTTCATTCTAAGAAGGTAGCCGATAAAGCCTTGGCGACGGCCGGACGCGTCCCCGAACTCGAACCGGATCTCGAATTCATCCGGCAGGCCGCCCTGCTGCACGACATCGGCATCCTTTTCACGGCTACACCCCAACTGGGCTGCTACGGCAATCACCCGTATGTCTGCCACGGTATTTTGGGCCGCGCACTGCTTGAAGCGGAAGGGCTGAAGCGGCACGCCCTGGTCTGCGAACGCCATGTCGGCGTGGGCATCACCCGCAAGGACATTCGCCGCCAGCGGCTCCCGCTGCCGGCTCGCGACATGCTTCCGGTCACCATCGAAGAGCAGATCATCTGCTATGCCGACAAGTTCTTCTCTAAAAACGGTGACGGCACCCACAAGGAAAAAACGGCGTCCGAGATCCTTCAAAAACTCGCGTCCTATGGAGAAGAAAAGGTGGAGCGGTTCAAGCAGTGGATCGACATGTTTGAAAGCTAAAAAAATAGAGTTTTTTTGCAGACAGGCATAAAAAAGCAACCCTGATAGCGAATAGTCCCCCCTCGGCCTGCTGCGCGGTCCGGTAACCCCTTACGCTTGCTGTGGAGGAAGGATGCAAAAACTCGAAAAACTGCGCGATCGTATCATTCAGCGGGTTGACGTCAATTTGAGACATTTCGATTTCGATGTCCCGGGTTTCCTCAAATACTACGTTCCTCTGAAAAAGATGATCAAGTATTACGCCCTCTACGGCATCACGCACCACCACCCCCTGCACTATCAATTCAATTACTCGAACCTTGCCGGAAGCAACATTTTAGGGCAGTGCAAGATTGAAAATTCGATTCTGTACAAATGCGACATCCGCGGTGACGAGCTGAAAGTTTGCGGCGACTCGTTTCACTTCCAGGGAACCGACCTCACACTCGATCACGACGAAATGATTCTGATCAAGGACAGCTTTCTGATCAAAACCCTGGTCCACAACTGCTCGCACAACCCGGAAAACCCGGAGCTGTTTCTGATCAAGAACTCGGCCTCGGCGGCCTATGTGAACATCCATGGGTCCTGGATCGAGGGCTGTTTCCTCAACCCCTTCAGCACGGTCGATTTGACCAGCCTTCACGGCTGCGCTGTGGGAACCTTCGCTTATCTGCAGGTCGGCGAGCTCTGGCACGAGCAGGTGGCCTCCGGCCAGGTTTGGATCAAAGCCGAGGATCAATTTGATTTCAAATACCAATACCCCGAAAAGGAGCTGAAAAAATACATCGACTTTCATCCCGATCGCCGCCCTACTGGAATTTTCATCGATTTTCTCGAAAGCCGTAAGGAAGATTTCCAGGGCATCTTTAACGTGGTCCACCTTTCCAACCCGCTGCCTGTTCCTAAGAGTGCTTCCTTGAGTCGCTATGCCGTCGTCAAACCAAAGACCCGCATCGCTGAAAACGTTCTCGTCGCCCAGCACGCCTATATCGAAAGTTCGGTCCTCGGCAAGGGGGCGAATGCCCAGGAACACTGCTACATTATTGATTCGAAGCTGACAGGCAACAACGTGACCGCGCATGGAGCCAAACTGATCGATGTTGTGCTTGAAAAAAATGTTTTTGTCGGGTTTAATTCCTTCCTGCGCGGCGCTTTCGAGTTTCCGTTGCGGGTCGGTGAAGGCGTTATCGTCATGCCGCACACTATTATCGATATGCAAGCATCCCTGACGATTCCACCGGGCCACCTGGTCTGGGGGCTGATCAGAACGCCGGAGGACCTGAAGGAGCACAGCATCGCCCTCGAAGACCTGGGCAAGGTCAAGGACAAGCTTAAACTGGGCGCCATGGTTTTCGAAGGCAGCGGCAAGGCCTTTGTCGAGGCTTTTCGGCACCGTATCGACCATATACTCGAAGCCAATGGGGCCTACTTCGACGGAAAGAAGAACAGGGGCCATGCCCAAAAAATTCAGCACATCGCTTACAACATCATTCAACCCCATCCGCTCGGGATAAAAAAGGGCGTCTATCCGACCATCGACATCAGGCCGTAAAGGTTCGCAAAAAAAATAATCGGTTCGGTCTTTTCTTTATTTGAAAAAGTTCAGCAGGGCATGCAGATTGGTCAGCGGGTGTGGTGGGCAACCGGGAATATACAGATCCACCGGCAGCAGACTGTCCAGACCCGGGGAGATTTTCGGGCTGCCCCTGAAAGGACCGCCGCTGATCGGGCAGCTGCCCACGGCAATGACCACTTTGGGGGACGGCACGGCTTCGTAGGTTCGAAGCAGTGCCGTTTTCATATTAAGGGAAACGGGGCCGGTGACGACGATACCGTCGGCATGCCGCGGTGAGGCCACGAAATTGATTCCGAACCGGGCCAGGTCGAAGAACGGGGTGGCCAGAACGTTCAAGTCCGCTTCACAGGCGTTGCAGCCGGCGGCAGATACCTGGCGCAGCTGCAGCGAGCGACCGAATAGTTTTTTAAAGTGCTGCCGGGCGTGTTCGGCCAAGGGGGGCAGCGTGCCGTCGGTCATTAAATGCTCTTTTTCGGCAACCGAAAGCTCAAAATTACGGGTAAAGGAGACGAACCGGCCTTCGGAAAGACGCTCGCACGTACCACAAAAGACGCAGCGTCCCATGTCGATCAGTCTGCGCTCGGCATCGATGGCGTCCTGGGGACAAGCCGCCGCGCAGGTGGCTGCCAGTTCCCCGGACGCCTCCTTGTGGACCTGCGGCAACCCGCGATAGCGGGCCGGTAATTCGATTTTCTTTTTGGGATAAGCACTGGTCCTGTATCCCTGTTCGAACCTGTTTTTCAGTGTCTTGAGCATGGTCGTTTCACTTTAGAGATCGAATCCGCAATATGACAAATTATAGCTCTTGTTGTTGAGGGGAAAATCTGAAATTCCGGTATCTCGCAGGGACATGGCCAGTCCGTTCCAATTATGAAAAGAAGGATCCTTGACCTTGTAGCGCAAAATACCGCCGGCCGTATCGGTCACCACGCAGTGCGACAACTCGCCGCGCCAGGCTTCATTGATCGTCACCACGAATGAAGCCGGCGCCAAAGACGCATCGAACGTTTCGACACACGCCGTGTCGATCGGTTCGCTCAGCCGGGTCTGAATCATCTCGATCGACTGGATTACCTCGTCAGCCCGGATCGTGGCCCGGGCATACACGTCGCCAGTGGATTTGGCATTCTCGGGAATATGCTGCCGCCGGTAGTGCCCGGTCGGGAAACAGCGCCGGACATCGTAAGGAATTCCGCACGCCCTGCCGGCCGGCCCCACCAATCCCAATTTTTCCGCCGTCGCCATGCTGACCATTCCGCAGCCCTCAAACCGGGAACGGACACTGGGTGTGGCAAACAGCAGATCGATCACATGTTCGACCTGGGGTTTGAGTTCGTTCAGGCGCGCCATCAGCGCGCTGCGATCCTCGTCGGTCAGGGGGAAGCGGACACCGCCGGGCCGCACCAGCCCTTTGCCGAAGCGGTTGCCGCACATCCACAGCGACATGTTGAGAAAATCACCGCGCATCCGGCCGAAGTAGTTGGCCGGCGGCAAAAAGGCGACATCGCCGCTCAAAGCGCCCAAATCGCCGATGTGGTTGGCGATCCGCTCCAGTTCCAATGCGATCAGCCGGATGATGTCGGCCCCGCTATCGGGCTGGACCGCGGTCAACGCCTCAACCGCCTGGGCCATGCACAGGCTGTTTCCGATGGCAGTGTCACCGGCGATACCCTCGGCCAAAATGGGCAACCGCTTGGCATCGGCATTGAGCAATAGTTTTTCGACACCGCGGTGCTGGTAACCCAGTTGAATTTCAAGGTGCAGCACGCGCTCTCCGATACAATTGAACCGGAATTGACCGGGCTCGATAACGCCGGCGTGAACCGGTCCCACTGCCACTTCATGGATTTCATCGCCTTCCACGGCATAGTAATCATAGCGGCCGGGGATGTCTTGGCTGTAATCGTTTCCGAAGACATCCGGCCTGCCGAGGTCGTTGGCGTGATAGCGCACCATCTTCAACCAGGGATGCCCCTCGGGCAGAATACCGAACTGTTCTGCAATCTCGCGTTCAAACATATGGAAGGGTTCGCACCGCAGCGTCATGGATGGATAGGCCTCAGGTGCATCGCATCCGGCAGCCAGCAGTCGATCGGTCCTGAGCACCGCCAGCAGTTTGACCGTTGAACCGTCCTGGTAGGCAAAATAGTGGACGACTTTGCCCCCGGCTTCGACGACCGCGAGAACCTGGCTGCGAAACTTATCGAAATCAAGATGCGGAATGCGGTCTCTGCCGATCGCCTCGCCATTGATGATCTGTAAAAAATCCATGTCCATTTGGCGCCACCTAACTCGATTTTACATTAATGCGTTGACGATCGTTTGGTACAGGGTGCCCGGCATCCAGAAGAAGAGCACGACAGAGGTAAAGAGCAGTGCCAACTGGGGCCAGACCATATTGGGTAATTCTTTCGTTTGAATCTCGACCCCGGTGCTGCCGAACGCGATCTTCATGACATGGTTGGCAAAGCCGGCAAAAATCACACAGATGCACAGGATAAACAGTCCCACCCCCCAATAGTGTCCGGATCGAAAGGCGCCGAGAATAATCAACAGTTCGCCCAGAAAAATCCCAAACGGCGGCATGCCGGCAATACCGACAAATCCGCCGAAAAATGCCACAAAGGTTTTGGGCATCAGTTTGGCAAGGTTCCCGGTTCCCTCAATCAGACGACTGCCGTAACCCAAGAGGATATTTCCGGAAGAAAGGAACAGGGCCGATTTGATCAGGCTGTGATGGATCAGACACAACACGGCACCGTAGGCCCCAAGCCCGCCGATCCCGGTGCCGAAAGCGATGATCCCCATGTTTTCGATGCTCGAATAGGCCAACAGGCGTTTGTACTCGGTCTGCCTGATGATAAACGTTGCCGCGGCCAGCATGGATGCCAGACCGAAGACGATCAGAATGTTGCCGGAGAAATTTCCCAGCCCGGCGGCCTGCATGATTTTATTGGTTTTGAATATTCCCAGGTAGGCACAGTTGAGCAGCACGCCCGACAAAAGGGCCGACGCCGGACTGGGGGCTTCACTGTGGGCATCGGGCAGCCAGGTGTGCATCGGGGCCAGCCCCATCTTGGTGCCGTAGCCCACCAGGATAAACACAAATCCGGTTTTCAGCCACAGCGGATCGAGGCGCTGGGCCACTTCCGTAAGCGAGGAGAAGGTTACCGGAACATCCACTCCGCCCACACCCATGGAAAGGTCAATCAGTACCGAGCCCAAAAGGGCCAGGGCGATTCCCACCGAGCAGATCAAGACATACTTCCAGGTGGCTTCGAGGGAAGCAGCCGACCGGTGGGTGTAGATCAACGGCGCACTGGCCAGTGTAGTGGCTTCTATGGCGATCCACATGACCATGATATGGTCCGAGAGGGTGACCATTGTCATGGTGGATAAAAAAAGCAGCATCGAGCCGGTGAAAATATTTTCCGACCGGATAGCGGCTTCCTTGAGATAGGCGGTCGTGTAGATGGAAATCAGGAAAAACAGCAGTGATATGACCAGCAACGACAAAAGCCCCTCGGGTGTCACCGCAAAATAAGATGGAAGCAGCGCCGTCGGTCGACGGATCCACAGTATAAGGGACAAGAGCAGATGGATGAACCCGGTGATCACCAACAGCGGCCGTCCGGATGTTCGCGGGAGGAAAAAGGCGATGACACCGGTTAAAAGCGGGACCAGAAATACAAGTTCAACCATTTGAAGAACACCTATTCCTTTAAGGTTCTGAGCAGTGCCGTGTCGACATCATCGAAGGCCTGTTTGATATTCTGCAGAATGACGGCCATTATCATAACCCCGGCCAGCACATCCAGCAGGATGCCGAATTCCACGATGTGGTGGGCGCGAACGGAAAAACTGGTGCCCACCAGATAGATGCCGTTCTCCATCACGATGTAACCGAGAACCATGGCGATCGCGTTGCGCCGGGCCATGAGCAGAAACATGCCTGCCGCCAACAGGGTAATGGCGGTCGGGAGCAGAAGAGCATTGCTGCTGGACTGGGGCAGATTGAATTTCGGGCTGACGAAAGTGGCGGCCACAATAAGGATCAAGCCGACCATCAGAGACGCATGATAGCCGACAATGGGCTCGACCTCCCTGTGGATGGCGACTTTTTTGATGGCCAAATAGATGCAAAGGGGAATGACGATGCCCCGGATCAGCAGGGTAATCAGCGTAAACACGATTCCGCCGGTGCTCAGTCCGTGGCCGATAAACAGGGGCACAATGGACACGGCCACGCCCTGAAAAGCGATAATTTTGATGAGTGCCGGCAACCGACTGGTACCGAATGAGAATAAAACCGACAGCAGAACCAGGGCCAAAATGGTATCGACGGATTCGATCATTTGATGAACTCCAGGGTGATGACGGTTGCAAAAAAGGCCAAGGCAAAAGATGTCAGGACAAACTGGGGTACCTTGTCCATCCGGAAGCGGGCCATGACAGACTCGGTAACACCGACGGCTGCGTATACCAATGCGAGAATGCAAAAGAAAAGGCCGATGTCGGCCGCCCGGCTGCCGAGCCAAATCGGGCAGACCAGCAGGCTGACCAGCGTCGCGTAAAAGAATAGTTTCAAAAAGGCGCCCAGCTCGATCAAGGCAAAATCGGGACCGCTGTGATCCAACACCATGACTTCATGAATCATGGTCAATTCAAGGTGGGTTGCCGGATCATCCACCGGCACCCGCGAATTTTCCGTCAGCAGGATAATAAAAAGAGAAATAACCACAAACAACAGCGGTGACCCGGCCGTTTGCCAGAGCATCAGGGGCTGACCGCTCGCAAAATAGGCCGCCAGACTCAATTGCCCGGTGAGAATGGTAAACAGGACCAAAATCATGAACAGTGTGGCTTCACAGATAATTGGAAAATAGGCCTCACGCGCTGCGCCCATTCCTTCGAAGGGCGAGGCCGTGTCCATGGCGGCGGCAATCGTGAAAAACCGTCCCAGGCCAAGCAGGTAAAGCAGCAGGATAACATCTCCGTTGAAAGAAAAAAGCGGCGGTTGGCCGGCAATGGGTAAAAACATCAGGACCGTGACAGCTGCAGACAGAGAGACCATCGGTCCCAGTTTGAAGATAACGGTGGTACTGGTGCTGTAAACCGATCCCTTTTTTAACAGCTTGATCAGCGTAAAATAGTTGATGAGCAACGGCGGCCCCTTTTTACCGCCAAAAAACGCCTTGACCTTGAGGATAAGTGCTGAATAAAACGGTGCCAGAAGTATCGCCAAAGCCAGAATGGTAATGGATCTCATCTCAATATCCTCATCTTAATATGGATCGATATGGCTGCCGCATCACCGGGCTAAACAAAGAACAGCACAGCCACAATGGCCAACAAAATGTAACCGATATATAGGTGTATGTCCCCATGCTGCAGCCAGCGCAATTGGTCGAAAAGCGACAGGATCGGACGCACGATGATGCGCCCCATGTGCAATTCGGCAATATCATTGACGTGGCTGTGATAATGCGTTTTTTCGGGGAAATTCCCCTTCACTTTCCGGTCGTCTACGGTCACGGGTGCTACCGGTTTGAAAAATTCGAGAATAGAGGCGGCAAAGGAAGATCCCGTGTATTGCATTTTAACCGTGGGCCGCGTGAATCCACAGCCCCAGGTACCGGATCGCGTGATGGTTTTGCCTTTGTATACAGCGGTACGCAGCGCCAAAATGATAAAAAAAACGGCGAAGATAAGGGCAGCGGCCCAAGTAATGTTGCCGGTTAGTTGCGCGAAAGGAGCCAGTGGAATTGCGCCGTAACCCAACTGCAGGGAAGCGACGGCCTTGACCGCCATGGTCATGAACAGTGTCGGGAACACCCCGATCACGATGCAGACAGTCGCCAGCACCAGCATGGGAATCAGCATCATGGGCCCTTTTTCATCCACGTTTTCCGCTGCCCGGCTGCGCGGCTCGCCTTGAAAGACAACTCCCACCACCTTGGTGAAACAGGCCAGGGCCAGCCCCCCGATCACCGCCAGGCTCACGATCGCCAGCAGGCTGAGCGCGAAATCCGTTCTGCCCAGCGTTAGGCCGCGAAACCCGCCGAGATAGATTAGAAATTCGCTCACGAAACCGTTTAGCGGCGGGAGACCGGATATGGCCAGAGAACCGATCAGAAAGGTCGTCCCGGTAATCTTCATTTTCTTGATCAGACCCCCCAGAAGATCTATGGAGCGTGTGCCGGTTTTGCGCAGCACCATGCCGGCCCCGAAAAACAGGAGGGATTTAAAGATGGAGTGATTCAGGACATGCAACAGTCCGCCGGCGAATCCAAGCACGGCCATAGCCGGTTTACCGGCCGACACCCCGATCATTCCGATTCCGATGCCGATCAGGATGATCCCGATATTTTCAACACTGTGGTAGGCTAGCAAGCGCTTCAGATCGTGCTGCCCGAGAGCATAGACCACGCCCAAAACTCCGGAAACGATACCGGCGACCAATACGATATCGCCAAAGAGCGCCGTGGGCCAGTTCAGCACCGCGTAGACACGGAGGATACCGTAAATGCCGGTCTTGATCATGACACCCGACATCACGGCGGAGATATGGCTGGAAGCCGCCGGGTGGGCATGGGGCAGCCAGACGTGAAAGGGAAAAACGCCGGCCTTGGAGCCAAAACCGATGAAAGATAGAACGAATACCAAGATTTTGGCCGCATCCGGCAAGTCGGCCGCCGCATCGAAACCGATGCTGCCGGTATGGGCATACATGACAGCGAACGCCGCGAATATGAAAAAAGCCCCCACCTGCGAAAACACAAAATAGAGATAGCCCGCCCGCCTGTTTTCTGCGGTCTCATAGTTGTAAACCACCAGAAAAAACGACGACAGGGACATGATTTCCCAGGATAACATGAAGCTGATCAGGTTGTTGGCGGTCACCACCAGCGCCATGGCGGCGACGAGCAGGCTGAAAAAAAAGTAATGGGACGCTGTCCGCAACGCTTTGGTGGGGTTATCCATGTAATGAAAGCTGTAAAGCGCCGCCAGCAGCGAGACGGCGAAGATGGCGATAAGGAAGAAAGACGACAGTGCGTCTATTTGAAACGTCAGGGAGAAAGTATTCAGGTAGCTGAAGGAAGCGGAATAGATCTGCGGGTGGAACAGTTTGACGATCGCATCGACCAACCCCATCAGACACCCAAAGCCTATGCTCAGGGTACCGGCCGCTTTCATGAAGTTAAAATGACGCCTAAAAAAAAGAGGCACAAGGCCTCCGTAAAGTATCAACACGAGTGCAAAGAAAAAGTGATTCATAGCGCCCCTTTTGGGTCCTGCAATACCACACCCCGACAGCAGGTAAAAGCTGGGATACAGATCCTCGTGTCCGCTATATTGAGAAGTTAGGCTTCTGCGGGTATGCCAACGTTATAAGTGCCTCTTTGTAAGTACCGAATAGGGTTGTATATTTTATAATATTTCTTGAGTCAACAGTGATTTTAACGACGCCGCAACGCGTGCCGGAGTTCGGGATTTTTCAAAGAAATCCCGTGTAAGTTCTCATCCACGAAAGATTGATGGCACTATTCAACCTTTGCAAATTCCATCAATCCGATTCACACACGATGAAAACTCGATCGAGAATCTAGATTTGACACCGAACCAATAAAGGTTCTTTGGTGTGTAAACCGCAGGCCGAACGATATTTTGGAAATTCCGCTTTTCAGGCCAGCCTTATCGGACGATTCAATTTCCTGCAGACATCGGTAAAGATTTCAAACTTGACGTTATTCTTTACGCTTGATATTCCTCCTTTACCACCGCTTCAAATAGTTAAAAGGAGATTCAACCATGCATGTCAGCAAACTTTCAGGCAAAGGGCAGGTCACCATCCCTTTAGAGATTAGAAAAGCACTGGGCATAGAACCGGGTGATCTTGTTGCCTACGAAATTCACGGCCAATCCATTAAACTCAGACGCATCACACCGTTTGATGCAGCTTTCCATTCAGCTGTCTCCGAAACACTTGAAGAATGGAACAGCCCCGAAGATGAAGAGGCTTTCAATGATTTATAAGCAATGGGATATTGTGTCCGTACCGTTTCCGTTTACTGACAAACAGGAGGCCAAAAGACGTCCAGCCCTAGTGCTGAGCAAGACATCATTTAACAGGAGCGGGCATACCGTTCTTACCATGATAACAACACGAGGTCATCGCCCATGGCCGGGTGATTCCGAAATCGAGGAATTTTCTGCGGCGGGATTAAATTTACCATGTCAGGTTCGGCTCAAGGTCTTTACCCTGGATAACCGATTGCTGCTAAAAAAAATCGGACACCTCTCTATAAATGATTCCAAGAAAGTAAAAAAACACCTTCATCATTTTTTTTCCTGACGTCTCTCCTCACCCTTCCAATCTCTGTAGCCTTGGTAAATGGCTCTTCAGCAGCTTTTTACCTTCCATATATCAGCCTGAATCTTAAGAGAAGATTTAAGGCCATTCGCCTGTTCGCTGCACGATCTTTGAGATTTCTCTGTGGCGTCGAACCAGCACATTTCCGATGATGGCACCGCCGATATTTAAAGGCGCACGGTGCGTCTTTCAGTAACGGACAATGTCGAGGAAGTATTGGTGGAAACGGAGATCGCGGGAAAGCTCCGGGTGGAATGCGGTGGCGAGCCATCTGCCCTGGCGGGCGGCAACGGCGGTGCCGTCTGCCAGGGAGGCGATGACGCGTGCCGACCCGCGGGCTGCGACTAGCCGCGGGGCACGAATGAAGATGCCGGGAAACGGACGCTGTCGTCCATCTATCAATACATCTACGGTCAGGTTTTCTTCGAAGCTGTCGATCTGGCGGCCGAACGCGTTGCGTTCGACAATGATGTCCATCATCCCCAGACCGGCCTGATTCCGACCCATATTCTTGGCCATCAGGATCATGCCAGCACAGGTCCCCCAGACCCCGTGATCCTGCGCAAAGCAGTGCACCGGATCCAATAAGCCGGAGCTGACCATGAGCTTTCCGATAGCGGTGCTCTCGCCGCCCGGGATGATCAACCCGTTCAACCCGAGGATCTCGTGCGGCAGACGCACCTCTGGCGCGTCCAGACCGAGTTCTCTCAGCATGCGGATGTGTTCAACGAATGCACCCTGCAGCGCCAGAACACCAATTTTCATGGCAATATCTTACCGGATCACCAGCCGCGGCCGGCCAACCTGTCTTTTTCCGCAAGATCGGACACATTGATGCCGACCATGGGCTGGCCGAGGTTGGCACTCAACTCGGCCAGAACGGCGGCATTCCGGTAATGGGTGGTCGCCTGAACGATGGCTTTGGCGCGCAGGGCCGGCTCGTCGCTCTTGAATATCCCCGAGCCCACGAAGACACCGTCCACACCGAGTTGCATCATCAAGGCCGCATCCGCCGGGGTGGCAAGTCCGCCGGCGGCGAAGTTGACCACCGGCAGGCGACCCAGGGCCTTGGTCTGTTTTACCAGCTCATAGGGGGCACCGAGATCCTTCGCGAAAGCCATCAACTCCTCGTCCGGCTTGACCTGCAGCGCCCGGATTTCTCCCAACACCGTTCGCGCGTGACGCACGGCCTCCACCACGTCCCCGGTCCCGGCTTCACCCTTTGTACGGATCATGGCCGCGCCTTCCCCGATGCGCCGCAACGCCTCCCCCAGGTTCCGGCACCCGCAGACGAACGGCACGCCGAAGGCGTGCTTGTCGATATGATGGGCCTCATCCGCCGGGGTGAGGACCTCGCTCTCGTCGACGTAATCCACACCGATGGCCTCGAGGATCTGCGCTTCGACGAAGTGACCGATGCGGCATTTGGCCATGACCGGGATGCTGACAGCCGCCATTATCTCGCGAATCAGACCCGGATCGGACATACGCGCTACCCCGCCCTGGGCCCGAATATCGGCCGGGACACGTTCCAGCGCCATCACGGCGACCGCCCCGGCCTCCTCCGCGATAACGGCGTGCTCGGGCGAAACCACGTCCATGATGACGCCCCCCTTCAGCATTTGCGCCAGACCGCTTTTCACGGTGAAACTGGCGGATCTTTCCGGTTTTCTTTGCTGAGAATCACTCATTTTGTCCTCCCCGTAATGCATGATATCCACCTTGTTCCTTTTTACCGGGTGTGCTAACCAAATAACAGATACAGTTTTTTCAAAAAAATAGCATAACAGATTGAGGCTGGCTTACGGGAGGGGATTCCCATGCGCGGTAACAGGGAAAACGGCAAACCATCGACGGTTGCGGCCACCCGACAGGTCTTCCGCTATCGGCAGCTGGCCGGCGAGATCGAGAAAAAAATCCTTGAGGGCACCTATCAAGCCGGCGAGAAACTCCCCTCCATCCGCAGGCTACACCAGCAGACGAACCTGAGCATCTCGACGGTGTACCAGGCGTACGTGGAGTTGGAGAACACGGGATTTGTCGAAGCGCGGCCCAAATCCGGCTATTATGTCCGGCCGGTTTCCTTCAACAAACTGGAGGCACCGGCCCTGCGTAAAAAAACATCCGCGCCGCAGCGGGTCAGTCTGGCCCCGGTGATCAACTCCGTTATCGCGGCCATCAGCAACCCCCGGTTCGTCCCCTTCGGCAACACCGCCATGGACCCCGCATTGCTGCCCGTCAAGGCTCTCACGCGTATCCTGAAGTCCTTGAGCCACAACGAGATGAGGACGCTGCTCTCTTATTCGCCCTCGGAAGGCTTTCCGGAGCTCAGACGGCAGCTGGCGTTGCGCACTCTGGGGGTGCTGGAAGACATCGAACCGGAAGACATCATCATCACCAACGGCTGCATGGAGGCACTCGCGCTCTCACTTCTGGCCGTCACCCGGCCGGGAGACACCGTCGCCATAGAGGCCCCGACAAACTTCAGCTTCCTGCAGTTGCTGAAGGAGCTCGGTTTGCTGGTGTGGGAGATAGCCACCGATCCCCAGGAAGGGGTCGATCTCGGGGAACTCGAGAAGAGCCTGCGCACCAACACGATCCGGGCCTGCCTGTTCATGCCGAACTTTCAAAATCCGCTCGGCGCACTGATGCCCGAGGACAAAAAACGGGCCTTGGTGAAGCTGGTGACAAGCCACGGGATCCCCATAATCGAGGACGACATCAGCAGCCAGCTCTATTTCGGCGAGCAGCACCCGGCGCCGCTGAAGGCCTACGACCGCGAAGATCTCATTCTGACCTGCTCGTCATTTTCAAAAACCCTGGCGCCCGGGCTGCGCCTTGGATGGGTTATCCCGGGCAGACGGTTCAGCTCCAGGATTCAGCGTCTGAAGGCCGGCATCACGATCTCCACATCCACCCTGGGTCAATACGTGGTCTCGCGTTTCCTGGCCAGCGGCGCCTATGAGCGTCATCTGCGGGTACTGCGAAGCGCATTGAAAAAGCAGCTGTTCAGGACCGCCATCGAGATTCAAAATCATTTTCCGGCCCAGACCCGGCTGGCCGTTCCCCGGGGGGGCTCACTGCTCTGGGTTGAACTGCCCCCCGGCATCGACGGTCTGGCGGTCTATCAAGCCGCCTTCGAGCGGAACATCGCCATCATTCCAGGAGCGGTCTGCTCAAATTCAAAACAGTTCGACAACTTCATCCAAATCGGCTGCTCCGCCCCCTTCAGCCGCAGGATAAAAGAAGCGATCGGCGTCCTGGGGTCCATTTCAGCAGGGTTCTTGACACCTGATCCCTTAAAAAATCGGCCGAAATCGTGAGGACTTCGCGCCGGAAAACAGGCGTAATTTAAAGGACATAAAACAAACGAGCGCAAGGGTTACGAAGGGAGGGTGCTAAGCTAACATCACCATACGGTTTCGCTTGTTCCGCATCCCGGCGAGTCCCTGCGCTCAGTCTTTTCGGTAACACCGGATAAGCGTTCAGTCAAACTTTAGTTGACCAAGCAAGGCATCATAAGAATAGAGTTCGGTGTCCGCCCGTTTCACCGATACCTGGAATTCACCGACAATGTTACGCAGTTCTCCAATAAAGCTATTGGTCAGCATCACCCTCCTCCTTGATACCTATCGGTTATTTTCCACGTCATGTTCGGGTCAACAGGCCTGATCGTATACCGCTGTGGCCGCATCGAGCGCTCCCGGCCGCGCCGGATACCCTTCTGATTTGAGCACTGTTTCCAGGGCCACCAGCAGGAGGAGCACGTTTTTGCGGCGGCAGGAATGTCCCATCAGACCGATTCGCCAGACCCTGCCGGCAAATTGTCCCAATCCGCCCCCGATTTCGATGCCATATTGATTGAGAAGTACTTTGCGAACCGTGATATCATCGACCCCCTCGGGTATCCGCACCGCGTTGAGCATGGGCAGCCGGATAGGCTCCGGAACGAGCATCGAAAGCCCCATAGCCTCAATACCGGCAACCAAGGCCCGGTGGTTCAAGCGGTGCCGCTCGAATCGCACTTCCAAACCTTCTTCCGCAATCAGGCGCAGCGCCTCGCGAAGGCTGTAGATCATATTAATGGGCGCGGTGTGATGATATTTCCTTTCGGATCCCCAGTAATCGCGAACCATGCTCAAATCGAGGTACCAACTCACAACGGGGGATTTTCTCCGTTCCATGGCCCTGACGGCTGCCCGGCTGAAGGAAACCGGCGAAAGGCCCGGAGGGCCAGAGATACATTTCTGAGTGCCGCTGTAGACCGCGTCGATGTTCATATCATCGATGGCAACCGGCATACCCCCCAGCGACGTGACGGTGTCCACCAGAAACAGCGCACCAGCGTCGTGGCTGATCCGGGCCAGGTCCTCAAGGGGCTGGCATACACCGGTTGACGTTTCGGCATGGACCACAGCCACCACTTTGGGGTTGCGGCCCTCTATCGCATCCTTCAACGCCCGGGGGTCAATGGCCGTTCCCCATTCGGCATCGATGCGGATCAGCTTGCCGCCGATGCGATTGACGATATCCGCCATGCGCGTTCCGAAAACCCCGTTGACGCAGACGACCACTTCGTCTTCCGGTTCGACCAGATTGACAAAACAAGTTTCCATTCCGGCGCTGCCGGTCCCCGAGACCGGGATCGTCAGCTCGTTCTCCGTTTGAAACAGAAAACGGAGCAGCTGCTGGACCTCGTTCATGATCGCCAGAAAGTAAGGATCCAGGTGTCCAATGCAGGGGGCGGCTATGGCCTGCAGCGTTCGCGCGGGAACATCACTGGGGCCGGGCCCCATCAGGATACGATCCCCCGGGTTTATGTCACGGAAATCCTTTGCGTTCAGTATCTTCCAGCCTTTACACACGTTCTCCATTATCTTCCGACTCCTTCCCGTTTCGATACTGTCAGTTCAACACCAAAATCGTATGACTCACATCGTCACGACAAAACTGCACCCGTGCCGTCTGAAACCCCATTTTTTGTGGAATCTATGCGCATCAGCGCGTTTTTTGTGGGTGGATTACAGGCAGGAAGTCGCTATTAAGTGAGCTGTAAGCGGCTCACCCATTATACCGATTGCCGTGACTGAGCCATCCAAACGACACGGCAATCGCCCCCTTCGTTGCATACAGGCCGATCCCGATTATTATACACGGAATCCACACCCAGAGAATTTCGGAAATCAAAACCGATACACCACGTGGAGACAAGAATCTTGAGATCCCAATTGGTGCAACTTGGATCACCTGAACCGGTGCAAAATATCGCTCAGGTGTAAATGGCCACAGAAAGGCTATACCGAGGCCACCGTTCGTGAATGCATCGAGGATACCGTGGGAAACTGCGGCGAGAAGCAAAAACACAAAGACGCGGCCAAAGCTGGTCTGGAAATATCGGAAAGCGCCCGCGCCGAATAGCGCCAGGGCCGCCGCAAATAACAACGAGTGGCTGAAACCGCGATGCCCGAAATTTGATGCGTAGGAAATACCATACCGGAAGGCGAGGACGTCAAGATCCGGCATCACCGACACTGCAACACCGGCAATAAGCAAGGGAGTTGGAACCACATCCCTTCCCAGCCCGAGACCAATGGCAAGTGGGATTGCCGGATGCGTGATGACGGTTGGCATGAAAACCCCTCTAATTTAATCGGGAATTCCGTAAAATGGTTACCAAAGATCTGTGCAATGTACAATACAAATTGTTTATTCCCGGAATGCTTGAATGAGCATCGTGGTCAGAAAGAAAACTATGGACGCTCATTTGTCAGCAATCAAAAGTTCAT
>JAQAZR010000244.1:0-3072 GCA_032127235.1 Deltaproteobacteria bacterium | reverse complement strand
GAGCAGCGAAGGTCTGCGCGAAGCCCGCTGCGCGGCCCGAACCCTGAGCCGCGAACCGCTGGCGGCCGTGTACACCAGCCCGCTGCTGCGCGCACGACAGACGGCCGGCGCCATTCAGGCCTGTCACCAGCACCTCAGAATCCGGACATCGACGCTGCTTACCGAGGTTTATTCGCCTTACGAGGGCCAACCGACGAATGTGGTGGACGCTCTCGGCGGAGATGTTTATTCCGGTACGGCTCCGCCCTACGAGCAGCCGCAGGACATCGTGCGGCGGGTCCAAAAATTCGTTCGCCGGATCCGTAAACATTTCGCCGGCCGGCAGGTGGTGGCCGTGACCCACGGCGATGTCATCACCTTCATGCTCCTTTGGGCCAATGATTTACCGGCAAAGCCGACATACAAGCGCAACCTTTCCGTAGCCGGCCTTTCAGACCGTTACCCGGCCACGGCCTCCATGTCGACGCTCGTCTATCGAACTTCTTCGATCGATGAACGACCGCTGATTTTCTACAAAAGATCCGACTGTTCACAGTAACCAAAGAACCATGTGCACACCTAAAGGTACGTGTGCAGGCCCTTAAGGATACGCCCATTTTCATCGACGGGGGGCATGCAATTCTTCCTGTCGGGCCACCGCGGCGGGTAGCGGCCAACCGGTCTATGTCGGCCTGATCGATGTCGGCGGTCACATAGCGGCCGTCGAAAACAGAGCAGTCGAAGTCCGTCAGCGCGGGGTTTCCGGCCGAGATGCTGTCCTTCAAATCCTCGAGGTCCTGATAGACAAGCCAGTCGGCACCGATCTTCCGCTCGACTTCCGATTCGCTGCGCCTATAGGCGATCAGTTCTGCGGTGGACGGCATGTCAATGCCGTAGACATTGGGATGGCGCACCGGTGGCGCAGCCGAAGCAAAATAGACTTTCGTGGCCCCGGCGTCGCGGGCCATTTGAATAATCTGTCGGCTGGTCGTGCCCCGCACGATGGAATCGTCCACCAGCAAAACGGCTTTGCCGTCAAATTCCGATCGGATGGGATTCAATTTGCGCTTCACCGAAAGCGACCGCTGACACTGATCCGGCATGATGAAGGTGCGGCCGATATAGCGGTTCTTGACAAATCCTTCGCAAAACCTGACCCCCGATGCGGGTCGCCAGTCTCAGGGCGGAGGGTAGACTGGTATCCGGCACCGGAATCACCGCATCGATGTCGTGGTCGGGTTTTTCTCGCAGGATTTTATCGGCCAGCTTAGAGCCCATGCGCAGCCGTGACTGATAGACGGAAACCCCTTCAAAAACCGAATCGGGTCGCGCAAAGTAGACGTACTCGAAAATACAGGGAACCCTGCGGGGACTGTCGGCGCATTGACAGGCGTGGAGATGCCGCTCCCGGTCGATCGTAACGGCTTCGCCGGGACCGACATCCCGCATCAGCGTAAAACCGAGCACCTCCAGCGCGGCGCTCTCCGAAGCGATCATATAGTCCGTTCCCTGTGCCGTGTCGCGTCTTCCCAGCACAAGCGGTCGGATACCGTTGGGATCGCGGAAGCCGACGACGCCGTATCCGTTGATCAGAATGGCCACGGCATAGCCGCCGCGGCAGCGGTGATGGACACCGCGCACCGCCGTAAAGACGTCGTCGGCCGTAAGTGTCAGTCGGCCCAATTTCTGCAGTTCGTGCGCAAACACATTGAGCAGCACTTCCGTATCGGAGCCGGTGTTCATATGGCGCAGATCGTCTTTGAGCAGACGGCGGCCGAGTTCGTCGGCGTTCGTCAGGTTGCCGTTATGCGCCAGAGCAATGCCATAGGGCGAGTTCACGTAAAAAGGCTGAGCCTCGGCCGAGGAATGGCTCCCGGCCGTGGGATAGCGAACATGCCCGATGCCCATCGTCCCGATAAGGCGCTTCAGGTGGTGCGGCCGAAAGACATCGTGCACCAGGCCGGTTGACTTGCGCATGAAAAAATGGACGTCGCGAGCCGTGACGATGCCCGCCGCGTCCTGACCCCGGTGCTGCAGCACCGTCAGGGCGTCAAACAGCGCCTGGTTCACCGACGTTTTGGAAACAATGCCGACAACACCACACATGATGATTCCTTTCAGTAAGAAGGACAAGACTCAACATAGTGTCTTTTGGGGGCGTTTCGCCAAGCAGGGTCTGCGTCCCGAGTTTGTATTCGCATAGAAGGCGACCGACCGAACATCTTCAAACCGGTCAGTAGATGTTTGACACTGCCGTGTGCCTTGCCTATACTTTTGTCATCCGTGTGATCTGCCCGGCAGGCGCTTTTAACCCGGGCAAAAAAAACAACTGATAACAACGGCATTCTTTAACATCTCGAACAGGATCCCGCTTATGAAACCCCGCAGATCAATTCTATCGGTACCCGGGCATGTCGAAAAAATGCACCGGAAAGCGCACCTGAGCCGGGCGGATGTCATCATGCTCGACCTGGAAGACAGCGTGCCACCCGAGGCCAAGGATAACGCCCGCACCGCGGTCGTCAATGCCCTGCGCACAATCGACTGGAAGGAAAGAGTCGTCACGGCCCGCATCAATGCCCTGGCCACCCCTTTCGGCTACCGGGATTTGCTGGTCCTGGCCGAGGAGGCCGGGGACCGGCTCGATTCTGTCGTTATTCCAAAGGTCGATCATTGCGCCGACATCTACTTTGCCGATAAAATGTTGACCGGCATCGAGATGGCCAAGGGCCTGGCCAACCGCATCGGACTCGAGGCCATCATCGAATCGGCCCGGGGGCTGGCGGGAGTTGACGAAATTGCCGGGTCCAGCGAGCGCCTCGTGACCCTGGTTTTCGGAGTGGCCGACTACTCGGCCTCGATCGGCGCCCGCCTGGCCTCTATTTCCGGCCACGGTGAAAAAGAAGAAGAGCTGTACCCAGGACATCGCTGGAATTTTGCCATGAGCCGTCTCGTCATGGCCGCCAAGGCTCACGGCCTGATGGCCATCGACGCCCCCTACGGCAATTTCAAGGACTCGGAGGGGCTGCGGCGGTCGGCAGTCATGGCCGGTGCGCTCGGCTTCGACGGTAAATGGGCGATTCACCCCGAGCA
>JAQAZR010000243.1:0-2887 GCA_032127235.1 Deltaproteobacteria bacterium | reverse complement strand
TCGACCACTCGCAGGGAAGGATCCGGATCGAAACCGGCATCCGTCCGGCGGACGGACGGCTGCACCTTTCGATCGCCGACAACGGCAGGGGGGTCGACCCCGTTTTGGTCGACCGCTTGTTCGATCCCTTCGTTACCGACAAACAGTCCCAAGGGGGGACCGGTCTCGGCCTCTCGGTCTCCTACAACCTGGTCAAATTTCACGGCGGCGACATTGCCTTCGAAAGCCGCCCGGGGAAAGGCACTATTTTTCACATCGACTTTCCGACGCTGGCCACGGGCAAACCGGCCAAAATTCTGATAGTAGACGACGACCCGGTCATTCGGCGCATGCTGACCCGGGCCTTGACCAGCCGAAGCGCCTATCTCGTCGACGAAGCCGCCAACGGCGTCGAAGCCTGCCTCAAACTCGGAGCCTACCGCCCGGATCTTCTGATTCTAGATATTTTCATGCCCGACATGGACGGCGTGGAGGTCTGCCGCGCATTGAAGAAAGACCCCGCGCTGGCCGAGGTGAAGGTGATCGTCACCACCGGACACCCTCAGCACCCGAAACTGGCCGTAGTCGACCGGCTGGGCTTCAAAAACATCCGCTCCAAGCCTTACAATGTGTCCGAACTTATTGAATTTATCGACAATATCTTGACCGCCTGACCAAATTCTTTTAAAATAGATACGTGTTGATAAACTCTTAACAGAAATGTCTCAATGGAATCGATACCCGACAAGGCCACGCCAATTTTGGTGGTTGACGACGACCAGGGACTTCTTCTGAGCATCAAGGCGACAGTGCTCAGCGCCGGGCTGCCGGAACCGGCACTGGTTTCCGACAGCCGCCGGGTGATCGATCTCGTTCAAGCCAACGACTTCAAAGTCATCATCCTCGACCTGGTGATGCCGCACGTCGGCGGGCTCGAACTCCTGCGGCAAATCAACGAAACCCACCCAAACATCGAGTGCATCGTGGTCACGGCGATCGATCAGGCGACTGCGGCCGTACAAGCCATGAATCTCGGCGCCTTCGATTACCTCGTCAAACCACTCAATGGCGAGAAGCTGACCATCGTCATCAACCAGGCCCTGGAGCGTTTCAATCTCAAACACGAACTGTCTCTGCTTTCGCCAAGGCAATCCTTCTCGCAGCTCAAGAATCCGGAGGCATTTCACAACATCGTTGCCGAAGACGAGGCCATGGCGCTGGTGTTCCGTCAGGTCGAAACGGTCGCACCGACCGACTACAGCGTCATCATCAACGGCGAATCGGGTACCGGCAAGGAAATGCTGGCCCGGGTCATCCATCGGTTGAGCCGGCGCGCCCACATGTCATTTCTGGCCGTGAACATGGCGGCCGTGAGCAAAACCATATTCGAAGACGAATTCTTCGGCCACGCCAAGGGCGCCTTCACCGATGCGGTCAGCGACAAAAAGGGCTTTTTCGAGGCCGCCGGCGGCGGCACGCTGTTTTTGGATGAAATTACCGAACTGGAGCCCTCTTTGCAGGGCAAGCTGCTGCGGGTGATCGAAGAGCGTGAGTACTACCGGCTCGGCAGCACGGAGGTGCGCAACGTCGACTTGCGGATCGTCGCCGCCACCAATCGCGACATTACGGCGGAAATCGAAAACAATCGCTTCAGAGCCGATTTGTTCTACCGATTGAACATGTACAACATCAAGGTGCCGCCCTTGAGAGAGAGAAAAAGAGATATTCTACCGCTGGCCCGCCACTTCACCCGGCTGCACGCCGAAGCCAACCGCAAAAACATCGCCACCATCGATCCGCAACTCGCCGAAGCCCTGTCCGCGTATTCGTTTCCGGGCAACGTGCGCGAACTCGAGCATATGATCGCCGGTGCGGTCCTGCTGGAGCAGGGAGCGGCCCTGAGCCTGCCGTCGGCACCTGAGCTGGCGGCCCAGTTTAAATCCGCCGCAAGGACAAACGGCGGGTTTCTGACCCTGGAAGAACTCGAAAAACAACACATCCACGACGTGCTGGAGGCGACCGGGGGTAACCGCGCCCGGGCGGCCGAAATCCTGGGAATCAACACGTCCACTGTTTATCGCAAAATAGAAAAATACGGCCTGGGCGAGTACCTGTTAAAACAAATGGGATAGAAGCCAAAATGGAATATGATCAGATTACCGATAACGCCATCAAGAAAGTCTTCGAATCTCTGATCAAATCAAAAATCCTGATCAAGCTGAGGCTGTCCGACACCAATTACGAGCAATTGACCGTCCTGACCGGCTTCCGCAGAAAGCTGAACCGTACGTTTTTTCTACTCGGCTATCCGGATGGATTCAAAGAGGCTGCCGGAAACAAGAATGCGTGGGAAATCGACTTCGAGTTCACCGGCCCCGACAGGATTCCGTATTCATTTTCCACAACCGGTGGAGAGATCTACCAAAACCAACTCTGTCTGCCCTTCCCCGACTTGGTCTATCGCAATCAGCGTCGCAAATTCTTCCGGCTCGAGGCGCCCGAGGGCACCATGGTCGAGTTCGTCTACCGTCAATCCGAATGCCGCGAGCACGTCGTCGACATCAGCGTGGGTGGAGCGCTCATCGCGATGGTCTGTCAGGTAGAGGAAAAGCGACACGATCTGCCGTTTCAGGTCGGTGATGTGCTGGAAGATGTCGAACTCGTGTTTCCATCGGAGTCTGGTGAAACAAGGGTGAAGATCAAAAAGGCGATTGTGGTTCGTTTCGACCAAAGAGGTCCGAATACCGCCGCCTGCTGTGGCTTGGAATTTATCGAAATCGAACAGAGTCAGGTCAACGCCTTGACGGAATTCATCTACAAATTCCAGCGGAATCGCCTCCGCAACCGGTTGCGGCCCGACCTCTAGCCTACCGCTGAGAAAATCATGAGCGCGATCGCTGCGCGGCAT
>JAQAZR010000242.1:0-3540 GCA_032127235.1 Deltaproteobacteria bacterium | reverse complement strand
GTCCTGCCTGACCTGCTCGTACACCTGCGGCTCGACCCGCAGTCCCCACTCGCTCAGCGAGCGCACCTTGCCGTCCTCCTCGGAGGTGATGGGAAGCTTGAGCCGCTGACCGCTCGGTGACACGGCCTCCACGATCAGGTAATAGTTGCGGGCGGTGTTGCTGCCGACCGGATACCGCCAGGCGCCGCTGGGCGTTCCCGGGCGCGAGACGATTTGAAGGGTGTACTCCTGTCCCAGCATGTCGCGCGTGTACTGCAGTGCATTACGGGCGGTTTTGGCCGTCTCGAGGTCGCCGGATTTGACAGCCAACAGCGCGTTGTTGTAAAGCGCATCGATTTTTTCAGGCACCCCTTTCTCGCGGGCCGCCTTCAGGGCCTCGGCGCGCAGCGAATCGAGATCGTTGAATTCGGCTCCCAGCGACCGGATCGATCCGATGGCGGCCTGGGCGTTTTCAAGGTCGTTCTGGGCGCGGTCGACGATGCCCTTTTGCTCGATCAGACGCTGCTGGATCTTAGTTGCGTAGGTTTCCAGGTTGTTCGGGTCGATGCCGGCAGCCGGCCCGAGTTTCTCGGCGGCCCCCAGCTGCCGGGCGGCCGAGGCCAGCGATTGCCGGGCCCCCTCCGAGAGCCGGCGCGCTGGAAGCAACACCGCGGCCGGCACCGACTGCAGGGCCTTGTCCAATTCACCGGTCGCGGCGTTGATCCGCTCCTTCAGGGTGACGATGCGCTCCTTCTGGTCGGAAACCTGTGTTTTAAGCTCTCTGGCCAATCGGCTCCGGCCGCGCTCGGCCGGCATGACGTACAGATACCGGTAGCCGGCCCAAAAGGCCGCCACAGCCATCAAGAGCCAGAGCACCCGCTTGGCCCACCGGCCCCGGTTCACATACAGCCGTGCTAGTGTCGTATTCAACCCCCCGGGCGGCGGCCGGTAGGCGAAGCGCTCCTCTCGCATGGCCTTCACGCCCTCGGCGATCACCCCGTCCGAGACCTCCAGTCCCTGATCGGCGTAAATCTTGCGAAGCTTTTCGATCAGCTCGGCTTCGCGATCTTCGGATTGAAGCTCCCGCTCGACGATCGACTCCTGATGCCGGAGCGTGTCGACCACGTCCATGGCCAGCATCACTTCGGACAAATCGATTTTTTTGGATGCCTGCTCTTCAGCCATTTGCTATCGCTGCTCCTGCGTTGGCCAGTTCGGCCATGCGTTTCTTGCTGTTTTCGACCGCCGCGCTGATCTCTTGTTCGTTGCGTGTGGCCAGCTCCCGCATTTCGGCAATAAGGGCCTTGGATTTTTCCTGGAAATTGACCACCGAATCGACCAGTTTTTTGACCGATTCGGCCTTGATCGTCGGGCCGTAACCCGCCCGCAGGGCGTCCTCCTGGACCTTGCCGCCCACCTCGGCGATGGTCTCCAGGCTCTGATTGACCCCTTCCTTCATGGCATCCAGCGTGCGGGTGCTCTCGTGCAGTCCCTGCAGACTGGTGAAAGAGGCATTCAAGGCCGTGAACACGGTTTCGTTGGTGCCGAAGAAGGACACCGCCTGCGAGTAGACCCGTTCCTTGACTTCGCTCGACTGCGCCAGGCGCGCCATCACCACCTCGGTGGTGTTGTAGCTGATCGACAGGTTCTCGGCCAGGTCCTTGACGATCTGATAGCGCTTGTCCTCGTCCTGAAGCTCCCGCAGGCGCTGGTCCCGATCCAATTCCAGCCGCGCAATCTCTTCCCGGTCTCCGCCGGTGTAGCTTTCCACGGCTTTGGACGCAGACCCCAACCGCCCCTTGTCCACCTCGACTTCGGCTTCGGCCTTTTTTAACAGCTGGAAGGCCATCACCTGGGCCTCTTTGAGGGCCACGCGAAAGTCCTTGTAGGATTCGAGGATCTTGGTCTCGCGTTCTATCTGGTCCTTGGTGTCGGTGGTCACGTCGAGATAGGTGTCCTTGATCTTTCTGAAACGATTGGGGATGTCACCGCGCGTGAACCTCATCCAGAGGTTCTGCAGCCTTTCCATGGTCGAAATCTTGCCGTCGTCGAGCTGGTCCACCATCGACTTGGCATCGTCGCGGATGCTGTTGAAGGCGTCGGTGATTTTTTCGTACCGTTCGCCGACCCTCATCTGGGTGATCTGCTCCCTGACGACTTCGTTGAACACGGTAGTGTGGCTCAGGGTGCGGGCGATGGCCAGGGCTTTATCTTCATCGAGGTCGCTGACCTGCTCGATCAAAGCCATGATAGGGGCCTCATTGGGCTTTGCAGGCATCAGGCCCAGGTCGCGCAAGCCGTTGACGGCTTTGTCCAAATATTTCAACGGGGTACTGACTATGCTGGTCGTGCTCATGTTCGCCTCCTTCGATTCTTCAGCATTCACGCTGAGAAAATTTGATTGTTCCGCCCATAAATCTGTGGTTTTCCGCAAGTAAAAGAAAATTGGCGGAATTGCGGAAAAGGACCATTTACGGATGACCTATGCACACTGTTTTCGGTAGACAGGCCGGAGCGGCATATCGCCGCGCCGGCCCGTGCATCACTTAATCCAGCGGGATGCGAATCTTCTGGCCCGGATAGATCAGGTCGGGATTCTTGATGACTTCCCGGTTGGCGTCGAAAATACGCGGGTAGTCCTTGACATTCCCATAGTAGCGTTTGGCAATGGCCGAGAGGGAATCCCCCTTTTGAATGATGTAGTACTCGACCGGTGCCGGCTGCGGAGGCGCAATGACGCCGTCCGCTTTTACTTCCGACACCCCCTTGACATTGCCCGCCATCAGCACCGCCTTCTCCATGGCCTCGGCGCTGTCTGCCGTCCCGGTCAGCTCGACGACGCCGTCATGGTAGGCCACGTTAAGGTCCTGTATGCCGGGATTGGAAGCCTCTATGTTCTCCTTGATTTTTTCGGCCGCCTCGTCTTCACTGCCGAATATTTTCTCACCCATGTCTTTGAAAAAATCGAATAAACCCATGTTTTCTCTCCTTGAGGAAAAAGTTAAAGCCGAATAAATGTTTTTGTACTCTCTTCGACGGCAAATCGAAGCCAAAAGAAACGAGACCGGTATCGACATGCCGGCCTTCGGTTCCCGTCGAAGCGAAAATTCTTTGCCGCTATTCCTACGCGCCTGTTGTCGCTGTATCCTCCGCCGCCAGGACCGAGGTCCTATCGGCCAAGACTTTTTGCAATTTTTCTTCATCTTCCTTTGACAAGGACGTCTGCAGAACCTTCCCTCCGAAGCCTTTCAGCTTCGCGAGCACCTTGTCCGGGGTCGCCTCCTTTACAAGCACGAAAAGGGCCGAAGTGTTGGGCTGAAAGGTTTCGCCCAGTTCTTTCATGAACTTGTCGTTGATGCCGATGTCGGCGAGCTTGCCGGAAAGCGCCCCGGCACCGGCTCCGACAGCCGCTCCCAACAGTGGGTTGAGAAAGATCATCCCGATCAGGGCCCCCCAAAAACCGCCGCCGACGGCACCGGTCGCCGTCAGGTTGACCGCCTGGTGCAGCTTGACTTTTCCTTCCTTGTCCTTGGTGACCACCACCGCATCCTCCATTTTGAC
>JAQAZR010000241.1:0-2916 GCA_032127235.1 Deltaproteobacteria bacterium | reverse complement strand
GCCATCGTTTCCCCCAATTCGGCGCCGATGAAGCGGCTAAAGGATGAAGCCCGCAACGACAACCGCTTGATCGACGCCACCCATGGGCGACGCACCCGATCGATCATCGTGTTGGACAGCAACCACATCGTGCTGTCCGCTATTCAGGCCGAGACCATCTCGCAGCGATTTACGACAATGAAGGAAGCGGTTTAAACCGGGATGACGCCGTCGACGCCATCCACCGATCGCTCGCTGCCGTCCCGGTGCGACGGGAGGCGGCGCTCCACCGGTCGGCTGTTCATCATTTCTGCGCCGTCGGGGGCCGGGAAATCGACTCTTTGTCGGGCTGTGCGGCAACGGTTGCCCGATCTGCGCTACTCGGTTTCCTACACTACCCGCCGCCCCCGTGGTGAGGAAAAAAACGGGGTCGATTACCATTTCATAACACAGGCAGCATTCCGCAAGGGCCTCAACGCCGATAAGTGGGCGGAATGGGCCGAAGTCCACGGGAACTATTACGGCACCTCGGCCGAGTTTATCGACCGGGTGCTCGCTGATGGGTGCGACGTGCTCCTCGATATCGATGTTCAGGGCATGGAACAGATTCTGAAACGCTATCCGGACAGCGTGACGATCTTCATCATGCCGCCGTCGCTCGCGGTGCTGCGGCAGCGGTTGCAGGACCGCGGAACCGACAGTGCGGCGTCCATATCCGAGCGGCTCGACAACGCGACTGCGGAAATCAGGCGAAGAAAGCGCTACCGCTACATCGTGGTCAACGACCGCCTGGAAGAGGCCGTTGAAGATTTGACGGCGATTATCGCCGCCGGCCGGTCTTCCGCTGCCGGCGGAAACCTCGACAGGAGCAAATGAAAACCGAGCTTCTCTATGGCATTCACCCCGTGGCAGAGGCCCTTGCGGCCGGTCGCCGTACTTTCCGCGAAGTGTTTGTGGTCGCCGACAGCTCTTCCAAACGCCTGTCGATAATTGAGTCGGTTGCGGCATCGAAAAATATTCCGGTCCGGCGGGTGCCGATGACGCAGTTGAACCGGATTGCGGGTGATAGCGCACATCAGGGAACGGCCGCGCGGGTCGGACCGTATCCGCTGGTCGACCTGACAACCGTGCTGGCACAGGAGTCACCGTCTGACCAGAGCCGGCTCCTGGTCTTACTGGATGCCATCGTTGATCCGCAGAACCTGGGGGCGATCATTCGGACGGCGCTCGCTGTGGGTGTCGAGGGTGTCGTCATTCCCCGCGATCGTGCCGCCGGACCGACGCCGGCGGTTTCGAAAGCCTCGGCCGGCGCCCTGGAGCATTTGCGCCTGGTGCAGGTGACCAATCTGTCGGCGACCATACGGACCCTGCAAGGCCACGGTTGGTGGGTGTACGGAATGGACCGCAGCGCCGAGCGTTCGGTTTTCGAGGTCGATTTGACAGGTTCGGTGGCAATGGTTATCGGAGGGGAGGAAAAAGGCATTCGGCCGCTGGTGAAGCAGGGCTGCGATCTTTTGCTCTCCATTCCGCAACGGGGACCGGTGGGGTCACTGAACGCTTCGGTGGCGGCGGCGGTGGCACTCTACGAGGCCTACCGCCAGCTTAGGGCTCGCTCAAAAATAACTTAACATTTTAGACGCCGATGCATCCCGTCCGGCTGCGTTGCGAAAACTCGGAATATCCAGATATTCTTGCGTTTTCGCGCCTTGCCGGCCGGGCGCCTCAACGCCTAAAATTGCTAACTTATTTTTTCGCGAACCCTTAGCGGCTCGGTGAAATCGGCGGCCGGAGTGCAGCACCGGCGGGCGGCGGCACCATCATCACATCAGAAAGGGCGACTTCAATGAACCAGGAATCACGAATCACCAACTTGAGCGACGGAACATTGAGTGTGCCGGACCGGCCGGTTATCCCCTTCATTCAGGGAGACGGCATCGGTCCGGACATCTGGCATGCCACCCGCATGGTGCTCGACGCTGCGGTGGCCCAGGCGTACAGCAGTTCGCGCGGGATCGCCTGGCTGGAGGTCCTGGCCGGAGAAAAAGCGCAGCAGGAGACCGGTGAGTGGCTGCCCGATGAAACGCTTGCGACCATCAAACGCCATGTGGCGGCCATCAAGGGTCCGCTGACCACACCGGTGGGCAAGGGCATCCGCAGCCTGAACGTGGCGATCCGCAAGCAACTCGATCTCTATGCCTGTGTGCGGCCGGTGAAATACATCTCTCCTGTGCCGAGCCCCATGAAAAATCCCGAGAAGATCGATGTGGTGGTCTTCCGGGAGAACACCGAAGATTTATACGTGGGGATCGAATGGGAATCGGGCAGTCGCGAGGCCGAGGCGGTCAAGACCTTTTTAGAAGAAAAAATGGGCGTCCGTTTGCCGGATAAGCCCGGGATCGGGATCAAACCGATCAGCGAAAAAAACACCAAGCGCCTGGTCGCCCGGGCCATCGCCCACGCTGTCAAGCACCGGTTGCCCAGTGTCACCCTGATGCACAAGGGCAACATCATGAAGTACACCGAAGGGGCTTTCAGAAAATGGGGATACCAGGTCGCCAGAGAGAGATTCGCCGACGAAACGATCACCGAAGCCGAACTTTACGAAAGACACGACGGGAAACGGCCTGAGGGAAAAGTTGTTGTCAAGGACCGGATCGCGGACATGCTGTTTCAGCAGGTGCTGCTGCGGCCGGATGAATTCAGTGTGATCGCCACCCCCAATCTCAACGGAGACTACATTTCGGACGCGCTTGCGGCCCAGATCGGCGGCTTGGGGATGGCGCCCGGCGCCAACATCGGCGACGAGTGCGCCGTCTTCGAGGCCACCCATGGGACGGCACCCAAGTATGCCGGACTGGACAAGGTGAACCCCAGTTCACTGATTCTTTCGGGAGCCATGCTGCTCGACTACATCGGTTGGCAAGAGGCGGCTGAAAA
>JAQAZR010000240.1:0-8489 GCA_032127235.1 Deltaproteobacteria bacterium | reverse complement strand
ATGTGATCGGCGTCTATCGTCTCGTCTATCCGCTCCTTGTTGGATACATGTCCCCCAACGACAATGGCGGCGTTCGGCTGGTGACGGCGTATCAGTTCACACATTTTCCTGACCTTGCCGACATTGGGAATAATGGCGCTTATTCCGATGATGTCATACGCCGTCTCTTCGAGTTCCCGAATGAAGCGATCCAAGGAGGCAAAATCGAGGACCGTGCACGGTGCGTCGATGTTCGCCTGGAGCAGCAACAGGGCAAAAGACCGATGAAACATGCGCAGGGAAAAAGCCCCCTGTACACGGGTGACCTGATTGTGGTAGAGCTCCATCGGGTTGATGGTGCGGCTGCCGTATTCATCATCCTGTGCGAACGGACCGAACACGCCGCACAACAGAACCCTGGCACGTGATGCTTTGGGATGAAGTGGAACGAGACGGTTGTCCATATTAACCCCCGGTATGGTGTTAAAAGGTTCTGGGCGCATTTGAGGCAGTTTAGAAAATACTGGCCGACAGCGAAAGGGTATCTTTTGATTTTACAAAAGTATTACAATTCTGGGACTTGTATTTGACATTTTCCCCGATACCCTTAAGGTAGGTGTTATTGATTAAAAATCGGCGGCGGACGAATGAAGGTCGAACAGCGAATTCGGCCAATACCTGAAATGAAAGTTCTAAATAACATCGAGCTTACTATACGACACCGAAACCAGAGACCATGACACGATCAAAAAATAAAACCCGGTTGATTATCGTCTTTTTGGCATCATCTATGATCGCAATATTCGGGCTTCCAAGTACTCAGGCATCGGAAGAGCAGACCATAAATTCGTCGCACCAGCCCTCACTGGACGCCGAGGTCGAGAACGGACTGAGCTACCTCATCGATCTGGCCCAACAGCCGGAATCCGTATTCGATCCGAACCGCGTGCACTCCCTGCTCGAATTTATCGTTGCCGATAATACGAGCGCCCGGCCAGCCGACCCGGCCAAGCGCGCGAGCGGCTTCGGCGTGTGCCTGCGCAGCGACATCCAGGCTCCCCTCGAGCGCATTTTGCGCTACGGCTTCAATCCAAGAATACCGAGCTACGTGATATTACCCAAACTGCTGCGGCTGAGCGGTCGATATCCGGAAAGCGACCTTGTCGCACGAGACGTCAAGATCTGGAACTCCGTTTCAACGCTCGATAAGCCCCTGGTGCTCCGGGGAAGGGAGTATGAGGTCACCACTCCGGACACCTCGACGGGCGGCTACTACCGCTACGACCTTGATCGCTTGACCATCCTCCTCCAACACCGCGGCAGCCCCCTGCTGATTTCCGTCTCCAAGATGGCCCGTCCCTCCGATGTGGGCAAACGGGCAGTTATCGTCGACGACCCCAACTGGACTTATTTTTATTCCGGTGAGAAGGGGCTTTCACCCGCCATTCTCAAATGGATGGACACGTTTATTTATGATACGTGCTCCGTCATGATTTTTCACCCGGCCGGCGACAACCGTCGCGTTACAAATGTGACGTTGTTCAAATGGATCAACGCAGGTTGGTTGGGCATGAACATGGTCAAGCCGGGTCACATTCGCGCCGGCAGCGAGCGCTTTATCGAAAATCTCAAATACGTCATGGAATCTCAAGACACACCCGATGACGCGACACTGGCCCAAAAATACAACCAGATGCAAAACCTGCCCGATGAAAACCTGGAGACCCTCATTAAAAACTATGCCCGCAACTTCGAACAATACGCCATGAAACATAATGAACTTTCCGAAGACCGGTTCAGCCGGCTCATTCGCAACGGAGGCTATGCCCAGATTCTCAACCGGGAAGAACGGGTCGGCGTATTGATGCTGGAATTCTTGAAAAGTCAATTCGGTAAACAACCATTAATCGATTTTGGTCTGGCCGGTTCAACTGACGAGGATCTCGTATCGAAGGGTGTCGCCAAAAACACGATTCCTCGGTCGAATATGCCCTAAACCCCACACATCAGACTCTACCCATTTTACAATTGACCCCTGCGGGACCACTATGATATTTTTATCCGCAAAGTGCGGCTATTGACGATGACACGATTCATTCAGGGAGGAGAGGATGGCCAAGTCCAGGGACACCAAGAAAGACACGAAAAAGAAGCCCAGCAAAACCGCTAAGGAGAAGAAGAAGGAAAAGAAGGAAAAGAAGAAAGAAAAGTAACGATTCGTCTTTTTCCTCCGACCGAATGCGGCCTACCGTTCAAGAGTGAAACCCGCCGCCTGTACCGTTTCTTTGACGCGCTCGAGACGGACCGGTGCCAGGCCAGAAGCGCTCGCCGTGGTCCAGTATTCCCCTGCGACCGGAATGCGCTTTCGTCAGTTCACAAAAGCTTCCGTAAACTTGCCGATGTCTTCATGCCAAGCCGCAGGGTTCACGAAAAAATAAGTTCGCAATTTTGGATGGACGCGAGCCTTGGGGAACGCATGACGCCGCAACACATTCTGCAAAGATTTTTTGGCTACGACACTTTTCGTCACCATCAGCTCGACGTTATCGAAGAAGCCCTGGCCGGCAGGGATGTTTTCGTTCTGATGCCGACCGGCAGCGGCAAATCGATCTGTTTTCAAGTCCCCTCGCTTATCCGCCAGGGAGTGGGGCTTGTCATTTCGCCCTTGATCGCCCTCATGCAGGACCAGGTTACCGGTCTGCGCCAGAACGGCATCCGGGCCGAATATCTGAATTCGAGCCTGCCTCCCGATGCCGCCCGGCAGGTGGAAAAGCGCGTTTTGTCGGGTGAGACCGATCTGCTTTACATTGCGCCGGAACGTCTGCTGTCCGACACGTTCCAACGCTTTCTTTCACAGTTTCCGGTTGCTCTGTTTGCCATCGACGAGGCCCACTGCGTCTCACAATGGGGGCACGATTTTCGGCCGGAGTACCTTCAAATCGCTTCCGTGACCCGTCGATTCCCGGACGTTCCCCGCATGGCACTGACGGCCACGGCCGATGCGGCAACCCGCAGGGAGATTCTCGAGAAACTGGATTTAAGCCGGGCAACTCAGTTCGTGTCGAGCTTTGACCGGCCAAACATCTGCTACCGGGTGCGGCTGAAAGAAAACGGCAAACACCAGCTGCACGATTTCATTGCAAAGAGGCACCCGGGGGAAACCGGCATCGTTTACTGCCGCAGCCGCAAGCGGGTGGACGACATCGCGGCGTGGCTTTCCCAGAGGGGCGTCAATGCCGTCGCCTACCATGCCGGACTGTCTTCCGAAGAACGGAACCACCGGCAGCAGCGCTTTGCCCGGGAAGAGGCCCTGGTTGTCGTGGCCACCATTGCCTTCGGTCTCGGTATCGATCGGCCGGATGTGAGATTCGTGGTCCACTTCGATGTCCCCATGAGCATGGAAGCTTACTACCAGGAAACAGGACGTGCGGGACGAGACGGTGAGCCGGCGGAGGCCTGCATGCTCTACTCATTGTCAGATGTGGTCGCGGCGCGCCAGCTGCTCAACCGGTCGGAAGGCGACGAGCGGTTCAAGTGTGTTCAGCAGCAAAAACTCGATGCCCTGCTGGGATACTGCGAAACCATCGAATGCCGCCGCCAGGTACTGTTGAGGTATTTTGGTGAATCGCTGGCTGTCCCTTGCGGAAATTGTGGAACGTGCAAGGAAGGCGTGGCATCCTGGGATGGCACGATAGCGGCCCAGAAGGCGCTTTCCGGGGTTTATCGAACCGGTCAGCGATTCGGGGCCCAATACCTCACCGAGGTTCTGCTCGGGAACACCAACGACCGCATTAAACGGTTCAGACACGACAGGATCAAGACTTTCGGGGTCGGCAAGGACTTATCGAGCAGGGAGTGGCGCTCCGTATTTCGCCAGCTGATGGCGGCAGGTTATTTGACGGCGGACCCGGCGGGACAGGGCGGCTTTCAATTGACCGATAAAAGCTGGTCCCTCCTGAAGGGCGATCTGACGATTCGATTCCGCAAGGACTCAGAGACCGTTAAAGCCCCAAGAATCGGCCGCAACCCGCGCCATACGGTTCCGGCCTCTCTGGATGATCGCTCTTTGGGCCTCTGGGAGCATTTGCGACGGGTGCGGTCCGAGATCGCCAAAGAAATGGAATTACCGGCCTATGTGATATTTCACGACAAAACTCTCAAAGAAATGGCCGCCCGCCGTCCGAGAACGCGGATGGACCTGTTGCAGATTACAGGGGTCGGTGACATAAAGGCCTCCCAATTCGGAGAACGGTTCCTCGATGCCATTCAAACGTGGGAAGACGGCGACCCGCCTCGGTAGCAAGGGCAGAAACGATAGGTTGACAAGTTCCGCCCAGGATATAAAGTGGAATGAAAGTCCTTTTCACCCATTGAAATGACTCTTCGGATCTTCGCTTTCAATTGAAAACGGAGACGGCGACTTGAAATACGCTGCAGAAAAACGACTGGTTCAGGACCTTCTGGATCACGCCAGGGTGAGCATTGACGGAGATAGCCCATACGACATCCAGGTCCATACCCCCGAGTTATACCCGCGGGTCATTGCGGGCGGTTCACTGGCGCTGGGCGAATGCTACATGGACGGGTGGTGGGACTGCGAAGCACTGGATCAGTTATTCGAACGGATCATGAGCGCCCGGCTCGACAAAAAAGTGCGGCAGTCAAAAGCTGTTTTGTGGGCGGCACTACAAACCCGTCTGACCAATCCGCACTGCCGCGCCAGGGCTTTCGAAATCGGTGAGCGCCACTACGATACCGGCAACGACCTTTTCACGGTCATGTTGGACAAGCGCATGAATTACTCCTGCGCTTATTGGCAGGCGGCCAACACACTCGACGAAGCGCAGGAAGCCAAGCTGGAGCTGGTGTGCCGAAAACTGGACCTGCGGCCGGGGATGCGGGTGCTGGACATCGGCTGCGGTTGGGGTGGTTTTGTCATCTATGCCGCAGAGAAATGCGGTGCAGAGGTGACGGGCATCACGGTGTCGCGCGAGCAGGTCAAGCTGGCCCGACGGCTCAGTGAGGGCCTGCCCGTAACGATTGAGCTGCAGGACTACCGCGATCTTCAGGGGACCTTCGACCGCATCGTTTCGATCGGCATGTTCGAACATGTGGGGGTGAACAACTACCGCACATTCATGCAGGTGGTTCACCGCTGCCTGAAAAAAGACGGTCTTTTTTTACTGCACACCATCGCCGGCAACTCATCGGTTCGTTCCATGGACCCCTGGATTGCGACATATATTTTTCCAAATTCGATGCTGCCTTCGGCCCGGCAGATCACGGCCGCGGCCGAAGGACTATTCGTTCTGGAAGACTGGCACAGTTTCGGTTCCCACTACGATCGCACGCTGATGGCGTGGCACCGCAACTTCACCGAAAACTGGCACCGCATCCGGGAAACTTACGATCAGCGCTTCTACCGCATGTGGACGTATTACCTGCTTTCATGCGCCGGCTCTTTTCGGGCCAGGCGGAACCAGCTCTGGCAGATCGTTTTTTCAAGAAACGGCCTCAGGCAAGGCTATCTTTCAATCCGATAGATGCGGGATATTAAACCAAAAAGAAAGGGAATAACAACATGGTAAAGCTCGAAACCAGCATGGGCGAGATTTTTTTGGAACTCGACGAAAAAAATGCCCCCACGACCGTCGCCAACTTTCTGGCGTACGTCGAGGAGGGCCACTACGACGGCACCATCTTCCACAGGGTCATCGACGGCTTCATGATCCAGGGCGGAGGGATGACCACCGATATGAAGGAAAAATCGACCCGGTCACCCATCCAAAACGAGGCCGACAACGGACTCAAGAACGAGGCCTACGCGGTGGCCATGGCCCGCACTTCGGATCCACACAGCGCCACGGCCCAATTTTTTATCAACGTCAAAAACAACGATTTTCTGAACCACACGGCCAAGAACCCTCAAGGCTGGGGCTATGCGGTCTTCGGCAAAGTCGCCAAAGGACAAGGCGTGGTCAACAAGATCAAGGCGGTCGCAACCGGCCGCAAGGGGATTCACGATGATGTGCCCCAGGAACCGGTCGTCATCAACAAGGCCGAGGTGGTCGATGCATAGCCATTTAGAGGCTCACTGAAAAATAAGGGTATATTGAGGCTTTTTACGAGTTCATCAAACTTGCAGACTTATTTTTGTGAACCTTTATCTCGGGGCCTTTAGCGGCCGGAGGCGGCCGCCGCCGCCTCCATCAGCGCTTCGGAAAAAGTCGGGTGGCCATGAACCGTGCGGGCAATGTCTTCCGCGGAGGCTCCGAATTCCACTGCCAGCACGCACTCGGCAATCATTTCCGATGCCCGCGCACCGATAATGTGAACGCCCAGAACGCGATCCGTTTTTTTGTGCGCGATCAACTTGGCAAATCCGTCGGTTTCACCCAGGCAGCGCGCCCGCCCGGCGCCGGTAAAAGGATAAGTGCCGACACGGTAGGGGATATTGCGCTGCTTTGCCTGTTCTTCGGTCAGGCCGACGCTGGCCACCTCGGGGGCAGTGTAGATGATGGCGGGAACGGCGTCGTAGTTGACCTCTCCGGGCCGGCCGGCGATGCCTTCCACCGCCGCAACCCCCTCAGCCGACGCCTTGTGCGCCAGCATGGGGCCGGCGATCAGATCGCCGATGGCGTAGATACCCGTCTGGTGCGTCTGGAACGTCTCGTTCACGATCACTATTCCGGTCTTGGCGTCCGTTTCGATGCCGATCTCCTCCAATCCCAAACCGCGGGTGAGAGGCCGCCGGCCCACGGCCACCAGGAGCTTGTCGAATTTGAGGGTTTCCTCCTTGCCGCCGGCATCGAGGGTAACAGTCACTTTCTTGGCACTAACCTTTGCACCGGTGACCTTCGTCTTCAAGCGGAAGTCGAAGCCCTGTTTTTTGAGAATACGGTGCAGGGTGCGTCCCACCTGGCCGTCCAGGGCGGCGACAATTTGCGGCAGCATTTCGATGACCGTCACCTCGGCTCCCAACCGCCGCCAGACCGATCCCAGCTCCAATCCGATATAGCCGCCGCCGACAATGCCGAGCTGCTTGGGCACGGTTTGCAACTGCAGGGCTTCGCTGGAGCTGATGATGTTCTTACCGTCGAATTCGAGGCCCGGGACCGCCACCGGCTCACTGCCGGTCGCAAGAATGATCGCTTTTGCCTCCAGGGTCTGCTGCCGGTCTTTTTCTTCGACGTTCTGCACCTCGACGCGGCCCGAACCCGCCAGGCGGGCCGTGCCGTGGACGATTTCGATCTTGTTGCGCTCCAGGAGCTTGCGGACATTATCGGTCAGGTCCTCCACCACCTTGTCCTTGCGGGCCATCATGGCCGGCAGGTCGAGGGTCAGCTTGCCGGTTTCGATGCCGTGCTCGGCAAATCGCTCTTTGGCGAGGTGATAGTACTCGCTGGAGTCGAGCAGCGCCTTGCTCGGAATGCAGCCCACCCGCAGGCACACGCCGCCGAGACGCGGCTCTTTTTCCACGCAGGCGACCCGCATGTCGAGCTGGGCCGCCCGCACGGCGGCGACGTAACCGCCGGGACCGCCGCCAATGATCAAGAGATCGTACTTTTCTGTCTTGGCCATGGTTAAATCTCCACTATCATCCGTTCCGGGTTTTCGAGGAATTCCTTTATGCGCCGTAAATAGATCACAGCTTCTCTTCCGTCCACGATGCGGTGGTCATAGCTGAGGGCCAGGTACATCATGGGACGCACGACGATTTGATCCTCGATCACCACCGGCCGTTTTTCGATGCGGTGCATGCCGAGGATGGCGCTCTGGGGCGTGTTCAGAATCGGTGTGCTCAGAAGGGAACCGAAGACCCCGCCGTTGGTGATGGTAAAAGTGCCGCCTTCCAGGTCGGCCAAATCGAGCCGGTTCTCCTTTATCTTTGTCACGTAGTCCACGATGGCCTGTTCCATCATGGCCAGGGAAAGTTTTTCACAATGGCGGATCACCGGCACCACGAGCCCTCGTCCGGTTCCGATCGCCACCCCGATGTGATAGTAATGATGATAGACGATTTCCTTGCCGTCGATGAAGGCATTGATTTCCGGAAACTCCTTGAGCGCTTCGATGGCGGCCTTGATAAAAAAAGACATGAACCCTAGCGAAACGCCGTACTTCTTCTGAAAAGCGTCCTTGTAGCGGGAACGGGTCTCCATCACGCGGCTCATGTCGACGTCGTTGAAAGTGGTCAGCATGGCCGTATTCTGCCGGGCTTCGAGCAGCCGCGCGGCGATGCGCTGCCGGATGGGCGTCATCGGCTTGCGCGAGGTTTCCTCAGCCACGGCCGCTGCGGTGGTTTCGTTTGCGGCCAGCGGAGCGATCTTTGTCGATGCCTCTTGAGCCTCGCGCGCCTCGAGGTACAGGAGAACATCCCCTTTGGTGATGCGCCCGGCGGGTCCGGTGCCGATCACCTCGCCGACATCGACACCCGTCTCCTTTACGATCCGCCGCACGGCGGGCGAGAGGTTCATGTCGGCCGATACCGACTTCTTCTGCGGCGCCGG
>JAQAZR010000239.1:0-7439 GCA_032127235.1 Deltaproteobacteria bacterium | reverse complement strand
GAGGTCAGCCATGGATATGCCACCAGTCGAACCTGTGAGGTCGGACTTTCTGAACACGGCGGAATCGACTACACTTCCATCCTCTATCTGGTCGACCGCTGCACCCGGCCCAAATAAAAAAAGGGCGGCACCGATGCCGCCCTTTTTATAAGTTAGTTGCTGTCTGGTCTGTGGCTTGCAGCTCTTCAAAGCCTGTGGCTGAAGAGATTCCTGAAGTGGAAAACACGGATCAGGTCCCTGCGAAACTTTACATTTTCCGCGTGGTCGCTCTGGAAGTTGATGCCGCATTCATATACCCCGGGGGTAATTTTCCGGGAATAAACCACCTGACCTTTAATCTCCATCATGTTGTCGTCCAAATCCTTGGCCAGTATCAGAACATATTTAGAATCGATGGCCCTGCTCGTTTCGATAAGTATCCCATTTTGGCTGATGTTGATCGTTTTTCCGACGCCCTGCCCTATTTTTGCACCTTTTTTGTTTATGAGAAAATAGGAGACCAGTGAACTTGTCGCAACCCGCGGATACCGTCGTCTTTCAGGAAAAGCCATGGCAGCTGCACCTCACTCCAAACTTCCAATGAACCCCTGCGCCATCGAAAGCTCGTAGTTCACTGAGTAAAGCGTATCGACGATGGCGCATTGAAAATCATCGTCGGGCATCGAAACCAATTTGTCGTCATCATGACAGCGAGGGCCTTTGATGGCAAAATCGAGGCAATCCGGACAGGTCACGTTGTATTCAGTAAACAAAATGAGGTTGCCATTGAATACATGTCGTCTGAAGTTGTCCTCGTTCGCCAGGTGGTTGCAGACACACCATGTTCTCGAACGGCGGTTCAATTCCTGCCGGGAAGAGGTTCGGTTGCCGAACCGCAGATTGAGTTCAAAAAGGGGATCGAATATCTGCCTTTGTAATTCCTTGTCGGTCAAGGCCGATGATTCCTTTTCCATTTTCGAGAAAGCCGCCTCGCCGCCCAGCATGTTGTTTTCGTTGCAGTGATGACAGAAAACATGGCTGTCGAAAACCACAAAGTACCGATTCCGAAGATAATTAGTGATAAATTTTTCAGGCGTATCGAGATGGCTGCAGACCAACCAAGTCTTGACGCCATTCTGCCGCTGAGGCAATTCTATTTCAGAGTCACCGATCGATACAAAGTGGCCGTTACCCGTTTCGAATAAAAATGATTTCCCGATCGGACGAGCCCCTGCAACCGGTTTTTTTTTGTCGTACCTGATAATACATCGAACCGTACGGTCGACGAACGCTCCCATTCAGCTACCTCCGCCTTGGGTGTTGGGTGACAGCAAACTCACCAAGCACATCCCTCACATAAAAAAAGCCAAGCCACCTGACAGGAGGTACCTTGGCTCTTTATCTGGAAATTCCAGGCAACCCGGCCGTCTTCGTAAGACCCGTGGCTTTCCGTCCCCCGATCACTCGGAGTTTGGCATTATAATCCACTCTAATTGTATTAAATTCTAACTGATAATGACCGATTTGTCAAAATCAATGGCTGCAAACGATAACCAGTCGCTTCGTCTTGTAATTGCAATGTTGCATTTTCTGTCTATATTTATTACAAATAAGCATCTTAGATCGTTGGGCTTTTCCCCGCCGGATTGCAAGTCGTGCCATATGGTATGGGTGGATTTCGACTCAAGCCGAGCCAAAAGTGTTTTTTAAGGGTCACGGCAACAAATAATTCCAAAAGATTGCGCCGAATTTGGGCTCGTCTACAAGGCACATCCAGCGGCGCATATCGAGATACGTGTCGGTATTTTTTAAACTAGAAAGAGAGGGCCTATGCGTTGGAAACAGTTTTTCACCCCCGTCAAATCAATGGACGCCCCACAGGCTAAAAATTACATCACGGGCAAGTCTTCGGAAGAGTATGCCCTCTTGGATGTAAGACAGCCTGGGGAATATGAATCCGGCCACATCCCGGGCGCCAAACTGGTTCCCCTGCCGGACCTTAACGACCGGTTGGGCGAGATCGATGCGGACAAACCGACCATCGTCTATTGTGCTAGCGGCGGACGCAGCCGGGTGGCATCCCAGATGCTGGTCGGTAAAGGTTTCGGTGAGGTCTACAATCTTTCCGGCGGATTCAAGGCGTGGGAAAGTGAACGGGCGATCGGTGCGGAGGATCTGGGTCTCGAACTGTTCACCGGCAGAGAGTCGCCCGAGGAAACGCTTGCCGTCGCCTACTCTATGGAAGCAGGTCTTCAGGAATTCTATCTGTCCATGATTCCATGGGTGAAGAACGAGCCGGCTCGAGTCCTTTTTGACAAGCTCTCCGCCATTGAGGTCAAACATCAGGATCGGATTTTCGACCACTACCGCCAAATGACCGGTACGGCGATAGACCGCGACGAATTCGTGAAAACCGTGGTGACTCCTGCGGTGGAAGGCGGTCTTACAACAGAGGAGTACGTGCAGCTCTACAAGCCTGACTTGGAATCCGTGCCGGATATCGTCGGCCTCGCCATAGCCATCGAAGCCCAAGCCCTCGATTTGTACCGGCGGGCGGCAGACCGCAACAACAATCCGGAAAGCCGAAAAGTGCTGATGCAGATCGCCGACGAAGAGCAGATGCATCTGACACAGCTGGGGAAGTTGTTCGCTTAGGGTTCGCGAAAAAATAAGTTGGCAAATTTGATTGTTTGCGGAGGCGGCGATGAAAAAGCACCTGGTCTTGGCCGGCGGTGGTCACGCTCACATGATGACACTGGCCAACCTGCACCAATTCGTTGAGAAGGGTCACCAAGTGACGGTCATCCAGCCGTCGGCGTATCACTATTACTCCGGCATGGGCCCGGGAATGCTCGGCAAGACATATAGGCCTGAAGAAATTCGCTTCGCCACCAGGCACGTCGTGGAAAAAAAAGGCGGCACCTTCGTCTTGGGAAAAATCGCACGGATCGATCAGGAAGCACAGACGGTCGCGTTGGAATCCGGGGAGTCTCTGCCGTTTGACATCATTTCCTTTAACGTGGGCAGCCACGTTCCCCAAGCCCACATCATCGGCGACGGTGCCGATATCTTCACCGTTAAACCGATCGAAAAGCTCTTGGAAGCCCAGCAGCGGATCCTCGACCTGGTTTCACGCAGAAAAATCACTATCGGAATCATCGGCGGGGGGCCTTCAGCCGTCGAAATCGCCGGCAACATCTGGCGTTTGGTCCGCGGCGATGGAAACCACCCGCCCGAGATCATCATCTTCACCAGTAAGGGCCTCCTGCCCGATCACCCGCAAGGGGTTCGCACCAAAGCCTATGCCTCGTTGACGTCAAGGGGAGTCAAGGTTTTGGAGCAGAGCAGGGTAAAAGAGATCGTTACCGGTCGAGTTCGACTGGACTCGGGCCAAGATCATGAATTGGACATCATTTTCGTGGCCGTCGGTGTCAAGCCGTCTTCGGTTTTTAAAGCCTCCGGCTTGCCGACCGGTCCGGACGGCGGACTTCTGGTCAATCGTTATCTTCAATGCGGGGCCCATCCGAACATGTTCGGCGGCGGCGACTGCATCTACTTCGAAGAGCATCCCTTGGACAAGGTCGGCGTCTACGCCGTGCGCCAAAACCCGGTGCTCCTCAACAACCTGATGGCCGCTTTGGAAGGCCGTGACCTTCAGCCTTTCGATCCGGGCGGTGACTATCTGCTGATCTTCAACCTGGGCGACGGCACAGGGATCTTCAGGAAGAGGTGGCTCCTGTTCGGCGGCCGGCCGGCTTTTATCGTCAAAGACGTCATCGACCGCAAATTCATGCGCAAGTTTCAAGCCATCGAGTAATTCGGCCGGAATCTTCATTTTTACTGCGGCTTTTAAAAAATTAGGGTAACATCCCACCGGTTTTACCATTCCTCCTTTCTCCACAACACTAGCTGATCGATGATTGAAAAATTAACGACTCCTTTGCGTCTCTTTTTTGGTTTGGCTTCATTTCAGATGCTGGCCATGTTCCGGCGCGGCCTTTTTTACGCTTACCTTTCCATCTATCTGCGCCACCACCTCGGTTTGTCGGTAACGGAAACCACCCTCTTTGCCACCCTGCCGATGATCCTCAATGTGCTGGCCCAAACCTTTATCTGGGGCAGCGTCTCCGATCGTTACCAGCTGCGGCGCACCTTGATTATCATCGGTGAATTGTCGGCCGCTGTCGGCACGCTTTTCGTCTGGTACCTCCACCGTCGCTTCCTTAATCCGATTGCATCGGGCTACACCATCATTTTTGGCCTCACTGTGATCGAACTTTTCTGGTCCATGTCCAATATCAGCTGGAGTGCCCTGGTTTCGGACATTTACACGGAACAGGACCGAAGCCGTATTCAGGGCCGGCTCACCAGCATGGGAGGCGTGGGGCGACTGATCGGGGTCTGGATCGGCGGTCTGCTTTATGATGGCCTGGGGCTCAGGTACGAGGGGTGGGGATTTTTTGAGGGCTCGCTCTTTTTTGTGGCTTCCGGCGTGATGGTTATTTCCACTATTCCCCTTTTCTTTCTTCCAGAAGGCGGTATCGGGTCCAATTCCCCATCCACCCAAACAAGACCACATCATCAGGATGCACAACCGTCCGCTGCGATCTTTATGATTTTTCTGGCAGGAATGGTCTTTATCAATTTCGGCCGTAACTCCATCGCCATCATCTTCACCCAGTATTTGAGTTTGGATTCCGGCCTGGCCCTCAACAGCCGGGCCATATCTTATGTCGTCAACACCATGGCTCTGGCCGTCGTGATCATGGGCTGGACTGCCGGCCGGGTTTGTCGGCGCATAGGAAACGGGGCGGCACTGTTGGCCGGAACGGCGGCTTCGATCGTTGCCTTGGTGCTTCTGGCCGGCACAACCAAACTACAGTTGATTTACGTCAGCTTCTTTTTACGAGGTTTGGGAGAAGCGCTCATCATGGCCGCGGCTTACACGATTGCCTCCGTTTTGATACCGCCACGGATGCGCGCTCGACGCTTCGCCTGGTTCAACGCAACCTTTTTCCTCAGCTTCGGGGTGGGCGGCACCCTGATCGCGGGACCCATCATAGATGGATTGATTGGTGCCGGATACCCCCAGACGTGGGCTTATCAGATGTCATTCGCAGCGGCAGCCGGTCTGACCGCGGTCGGCTTTCTCATCGAGGCCGCGCTGCTCCACTGGCTCAAAACGACAGGCAGGCCGTCCTTCAACGACAGGCGGAACATCAATTGTCCTGAGGTTGAAAAAGACGAGAATGCGCCAGATCAGCAGCGTCACGGGTGAAGCCGCAGCCATTCACTGCGCACCATTGACAATCCTGCCATGGCGTGAGAGATGGGGAGTTATCGGCTTTGCCAGAGGGTAAACAACACGGTAAACAAGGCCACTCTTACTGGAGATAACCATGAATCGGATGGATTCATTGAATTTACATCTGATGAAAAGCATAGCTTTGAAAATAACATGTTTTACTGAAATGCTAATAGAAGAAAACGGTTTGGACCAAAACGGGTTTGAATGCTGGCTTTTTTGCCCAGGCATGCTGTTCAATTCGCCGCAAAAATGGTGGGGAGATCATGGCCGGCGGGATTTTCCCCATGAGGGTATCGATTTGTGCCTTTACAGGGACCGCACTAAGCGCACGCTTCGCCTTGATGTAAAATGCCGGATCCCGGTTATGCACGACGGCATGGTTAAAGCCATCTTCACTGACTATCTCGGCAAGGCGGTGATCATCGAACACAAAACGACGGAAAGCGAAAACGAAAGGTTCTTATCGGTCTATGCCCACACAAAACCGCGAGACGATGTTAAAATCGGCACGATGGTAAAGGAAGGGGACATCATAGCAAACATTGCCGACACCGGAAGGTCAAAAGCCAGGATCATCCCGCATTTACACTTTTCGCTCGGGCTCCCATCCCCATCTCTATCTTATGACCCGTTTGTCTGGAATATAATGAGAAACCCCGACCTGATCACCTTGCTGGATCCCCTGAAAGTCATAGATTGGCCCTATCAACAGCTTGATCCCGAAAATACTTACTGCCTTGAGCTTTAGACCCGTTTAATCTTACCCTGATATACGTTTTGGATAGTGCGCCACGAGCGCACTTTTAACATAAAGTGCGCGTAACTGCGCGAGAGATGAGGGTAGGTCCCTCGGAGCCGGCTTGCAGGAGCGGGCTTCAAACCACCTCAAGCTGCATTGGTAAAGAGCCATTGTAGTGAGCGTTGAGGAAAGTCACGGCTTAGGACCGTGGCGAGGTACGGATCAGAGAGACGAGCAAAAGCGAACCATCGTTGAGGTGTCGAAATCGTATGGTGGGGTCAAAACCGGGCTCCTAGCCAAGGCCCAGGATAAGTTCAGGGGATACCTGTTTACGGCCTGAGCGGCCTCCGGCATAAAGGTGGCGTGACTCTGATCCAGGCTCTCGCGCGGAACGTGGGAACCTGTCGCTCTGATGTTAAGGGAGAAATCCAAGTGGAGACCCCACAAGGGTGAGAGTACCGATGCAGAGCACGGGGACGGAGCAATCTGTAGTAGTGTTGAAGTCTGTGTAATGCAGATGGAGCGAAGGGATTGCATCGACCAGCTTTATGAGTTGGTCAACCCTGCCTGTGGCAGGGGAGGAGCCTATGAGTAAAGCAAAGCCGTTTAACATTTCCAAACGAGTTGTACTTGAAGCCTACAAGAGGGTCAAGGCCAACAAAGGCGCAGCCGGTGTCGACAAAGAATCGATAACGGATTTTGAAAAAGATTTGAAAGACAATCTCTACAAGATCTGGAATCGAATGTCATCGGGAAGCTACTTCCCACCACCGGTGCGCGTGGTTGAAATCGACAAAAAGGGGGGAGGACGGAGGAGCCTGGGAGTTCCCACTGTAGCTGACAGGATCGCGCAAATGGTGGCCAAGATCTATTTTGAGCCGGAGATAGAGTGCATTTTTCATCCGGATTCATATGGTTACCGGCCAAACAAATCGGCACTTGATGCGGTTGGTCTGGCGCGCAAAAGATGCTGGCGCTATGACTGGGCTCTGGATCTGGACATTAAGAGTTTCTTCGACAACATTTCCCACGAATTGTTGATGCGTGCGGTTGGCAAACACACTCAGTGCAAATGGCTGTTGCTCTACATAGAGCGATGGCTCAAAGCACCGATGCAATTGGCCGATGGCACGCTTATCAGCCGAGACAAGGGATCGCCGCAAGGGTCGGTGATCAGCCCGCTCTTATCGAATCTGTTTTTGCATTACGCCTTTGATGAATGGATGCGGCGTAACCACAGGGACATACCGTTCGAGCGTTATGCCGATGACATCCTGGTGCATTGCAAAAGCGAGCGTCAAGCCGGATGGATAAAGTCGGTGATCGAAAGCCGCTTGGCCGAATGTCAGTTAGAATTGCATCCAGAAAAGACAAAGATCGTCTATTGTAAGGATCAAATCCGAAGGGGCAATT
>JAQAZR010000238.1:0-4357 GCA_032127235.1 Deltaproteobacteria bacterium | reverse complement strand
GGACTCATCCACCAGACTGGTCCCAGGAAATGTTTGACGTATTTGGCACCGTGATACTTGACGCCGATGTAGTGGGTGAAGATAAAGACCGGCAGGGCGCAGGATAGGGTCGTGTTGATGCTGGCGGTCGGCGGGAAGAACCCCGGAATCAGGCCGCACAGGTTGCACACCGCGATGTAGAGGAACAGGGTGCAGATAATCGGGAAAAACCAACGCCCCTCCTCACCGGTGATGTCGACCATGAACTCTTCCATCCCGGAAATTACGATTTCAAAGAAATTCTGGCCCTTGGTCGGAATCATGCTGATTCCTTTGGTAGCGATCGCCGCGCAGACAATCAAAAAAATCATGACGAACCAGCTGTAGATGACGTAGGGGTAAGCATGGGCAAAATGCGCCGCCCCGGGACCGAACCACTCGAACACCTTGACGAGAAACAGATAGGGATGTTCCATCCTTAGACCGCCTCCTTGAAAATGAGATTTTTTGCCTCGCGCAGGGTGGCCAGAATGATGCTGGCAACCACTACCGAAAGACCGAGAACCAGTCCGACCGGGTTCACCAAGTGCCCGGCGATGAGAATAAAAATAATGAAGCCGCTCGCGATGAAGCGGATATAATACTTGGCCAGAACGGCATTGGGTGACGCCAACTGAGGAGGCGTGAGGGCTTTTTTAAGGGTTCTGGCCAGAAGATGGAAATTCAGAGTAACCAGCAGGCCCCCGAAAAAGATCCCCCTGGCAAATGCGGGCGGTGCGAGAATTAAGCCGGCCAGACTTGCAGCCACAAATAGAATCCAATTGGAGCGGGTGACAAAGGATAAGATTCGCTGCTGTATGTCCATCCGCAGATTCTTTCTCTTCCCGGCAGATGCCTCAAAGATTTCGACTTTTTTTGATGGCCAGTCCGATGTTGCGATAAGCGGCGACAATACCGAGCCCCAAACCGATCAGGGTCAGCCAAGGGGTGGTCTGAAACACTTCTCTGTCGAGATAGACCCCTATCGCCAGTCCAATCACGATCGACAGGGCCACCGAAAAACCCAGACTGGCGTAAAAGGCCAACTCACGAAAGTACCGTCTGGATTCCCGTTTCATGGCAGTTTGTAAACCCGTCGATAGGCTGAAAGGCTTGGAATGCGCCTTTAAAACGTTAGAGCACCTAACATAGGATCAGGGGCAAGTCAATCTAAAATTCAGATTTTTTTATAATCCCTTATGATTATCAACCATTTGAAATCTAAAGTACTTTGCGGAATTATCCCAACAGCTGCACGCCTGTAGACAAGCGGTCCCGATCGCTGTCCGGGCCGCCTGATAACCATATGCTGCCGGCATCGACCACCGGACCGTCCAGGCAGGCATGGTAGTATCGGCCCGGCGTGTCCCGGGACGGTACGGCGCATCCCAGACAAGCACCCATGCCGCAGGCCATTGCGGTTTCGATCGATACCTGGCAGATAACGCCGTGCGCGGCGGCGATACCGATGACACAGTCGAGCATTTGCAGCGGGCCGCAGGCAAAGACGACGTCGGGACGGCGGTCGGCAAGGGCGACGTCGACCGGGTGGGTCACCAGGCATTGATCACCGGCGCTGCCATCGTCGGTCGTGGTGTGAATCGGCAGATTCAATGCGGCGAATTCATCCGTGCACAGCAGGTCCTCGCAGGTTCGTCCACCGAGAAACACCTCGCAGTCCGAAGGGTTCAGGCCGCTTGCAACCAGCTGCTGCGCCAGAAAGACCATGGGCGCCACTCCCATCCCGCCGGCAACGATAAAGACCTTGCGGGCAGATGGCGGCAGGACAAAAGAACTGCCGAGGGGGCCCAGGACGTCAAGGGTCTCACCCGGTTTTCGAGTGGCGAGCAGGGCCGTGCCCCTGCCGACCGTCTTGTAAAGCACTTCGATGCCCTCTACACGGTTGTCCTTTCGGATCAGCTTGTGAACTGAAAAAGGCCGCCGCAGCAACGGCTCCAAGCCCTCGGATACGCGCAGCATGACAAACTGACCTGGCTTGGTTCGCGCAAAGCCGTGGCGGCACGTCAACCCGATTTTAAATATGGCTGGTGCCATCGCCTGGTTCCAGGCGATTTGAGCTTTCTGCTGAATCATGACGCTTCCTCATCGCAAGCCGATCACGGCCGCAAACCGGCCGGTGGTGCCTTCGCCGCGGTAGGAGAAAAAACGGTCGGTATGACAGCGGGTGCACAGCTGGCTGGTGAAAATGTGCTCGGTCGGCACGCCGGCATCGCACAGTTGGTCGTAACTGACGGCCCAAAAGTTGAAATGGTGATCGGCATTTTTGTACGGCCAGAAAGACCGTGGAATCTCCTTCCGGTAGTGTACGAACTCCGCGCAGCAGGGACCCAGCGAGGGGCCGATGCCGGCGACCAGATCACCGGCCGCGGTGCCGAAGGCTGCCGTCATCGCTTGCAGCGTGCGGCCGATGATATTGCCGATACTGCCGCGCCAGCCGGAGTGGATGTTGGCCACCACCCGCCGAACCGGATCGTAAACCATAACGGCCTGGCAGTCGGCCACTTGGATCGTGAGATACCGCCCCTGTGCAGCAGCCACCAGAGCGTCGGCCTGCGGCGGTTGGCCGTCCTGCGGACCGGAGACGACCGCCACATCGGTGCCGTGCACCTGCCGGGCAAACACCAGCTCCGTCGCCTCGAGACAGTGCCGGATGCTCTCGCGGTTGCGGTCAACCCGATCCGGCGCGTCGCCGACGCTGAAGCTTGTATTGAGGGAGCGATACGGCGTCCGGCTGCAGCCGTCTCGACGGGTGAACACTGCGTGCCGGAGTTCCGAAAAATCCGTCAGATTCGGAAATTGCAGGCAGCCAACACCGTTGCGGCGGTTTTCAATCAAGACGCAGTCTCGCGGGGTCAAATCGTTTAAAAATGAAAAATTCTCTCACAATTTTTCGTGGATGTCCATGGATTGAGATCCTTCCTTGAACGCTGTGACCAGAACGCAAGAGGTTCCAGGTTCACCGTTCCCCGTTCAGGGTTTATGGATAGAAATTCTTCCTTGAACCCGGAACCCAGAACGCTGAACCTTTGAACCCTGTACCCTTAAACCCTGAACCTTCTAACCCTATAACCGGGAAGTGTTGTCCGGTCGCCCCACCCTCCGACCGTATGACAGCACTTAATATTCATACGGCCCGGGCCAGGGTCAGTACGTCGACCCTTGCGGCGCCGCTTTTAAGCAGCGTCTTGGCGCATTCGTCGGCCGTAGCACCGGTTGTGTAAACGTCATCGACGAGGAGGATGCGCCGGTCTTCGATGACCGGTTTCTTGTCGACCCTGAAGGCTTTTTTGATGTTCTGCAATCGGTCTTGGCGCCCCAGGCCGGTTTGGGGTGTCGTCGATCGGATGCGCGAAATGACTTCCTTGGCGATAACAACCGGCGGCGACAGTCCCGCCAATGGGGAGTCAGGCCCGGCCCAGTCCTTGACCAACAAATAAGCCTGATTGAAGCCGCGGTGCCGGAAACGTCTTCTATGAAGCGGTACCGGCAAAACCAGATCGATATCCGCCTCGGGCCAGAAGCGCCGGTAAGTCGAGGCCAGCAGCACTCCGAGCGGCTGCGCCAGTTGGATCTTGCCGTTGTACTTGAAAGCCCGGACCAACGCCATCATCACCGGTGTGTAAACGGCAGCCGCCCGGGCTTTGCGAAAGTGCCGCGGCCTCCTCAGGCATTCGCCGCACATGTGATCATCCCCCTCGCGGCTCTTGAACGGTTCGCCGCAGGCCGTGCACAGCGGCGATTCGACCGGCACAAAGTCGTTCAGGCATTGCCCGCAGACGACAGACGACAGAATGCGCTCCGCGCCGGAAAATGCACCGGTGCCATTTTCGGTAAAGCGAGGCTCATCCGGGTCGTCCCGGTTCGTCCGGAAAAAAGAATGGCACGAGGCGCAGCGGACCGGTAGAAAGGCATCTGTCAGCGAATGAACGATACGGAGAAAAACTCTTTGCAAAGAGATGCCGTATGGCGGCAGGTCACCGCCGGCTATCCGGCCGGGTGTCGGTTCTGTCTTTGCCTGGCTCCCGGGACCCGGAATCTGCGGCATCAGCGCGCCATGCGCTTGACGATTTCCGCGGCAAACTCTGAGCACCTGACCTCTCGCGCGCCGTCGATCTGACGGGCCAGATCGTAGGTGACGACACCGGCCTTGACGGTCTCCTGCAAAGCCGTTCGGATCTTTTCAGCCGCCTCTTGCCAACCGATGTAGTCGAGCAGCATGGCTCCCGAAAGAATCAGTGAACTGGGGTTCACCTTGTCCAGTCCGGCATACTTGGGTGCCGTCCCATGGGTGGCCTCGAAGACGGCGCACTCGTCGCCG
>JAQAZR010000237.1:0-3723 GCA_032127235.1 Deltaproteobacteria bacterium | reverse complement strand
AACCGGCACCTAATATGATTCCTCCTTCCTGAGAGAGGCATAACATTTTAAGGTTTCGGGTTTCAGTGTTCAGGACCGGCACTGGCCAACGCAGCGGCCAGTTTAATCGAAAAAGAAACTGATGAACGTTGAACATCGAACGTCGAATAAATGTATTCTGACTGTTTAAAAAAGATTTCGCGAAGCGATTCCATCATTCGTCAATCTTCATTCGTCATTCCATGAAGTTTCATACGAGGTGCCGGTTCTCGGGTTTAAGACGGACTCAGTGACAACGAAACAGCATGCTACTCGCCAACATCCTAACGCGCCAGCGCCATCAACCGGTACACCACCATTCCGGCAAGCCACGCTGCGTCTTCCGGCGAAAGGATCTGACCGATGGTGCTGTCAAATAGTATGTTGGCTTCGGCCGGGAACTCCTCGTCACCTGTCCAAAGAATCAACTGCAGAGGCACTGCCGGCAGCACCTTGAATTCGAACGCCGCATCTCCGCTGTCAATTTCTATTGCCTGAAGTTCCCCGGCGGCCCGGGAGAAATCGGATAAATTCTGGCCGAATACCTCTTTCAAGGGCTCAACGGCCCGTTTTATAAATGCACCGAAGTAAAATGCGGCTCCGGGGATCTCGCGGTAAGATATCCAGTGCCCGGTTGCCTGCGGTATATCGGTTGCCGACATGTAATGTAAGATTAAGACCTGTTCCTGAAGGGGTATCTCTTTTTTCCGTTCGATCGTATCCACAAACTCAAATCGAGGAAAACCAACCCGATAAATTCGATCAAGAAAAGGGATGCGAAACATATTTGCCTCCGGCGACTCGAAGCCAGAGCGCTTTAAGATAACTTCGAAAAGCTCCTGGGACAGTTTTTCGACGGCAAGATTTCTGGCGTTGATGTAATCGTCAATGCGGGTCATGGTATATTTTCCGTGTTGCGTGTTGACCATTGCATGTTGCGTGTTGCGGGTTGCACATTGCGAACTGAGGGTTTGGAATTGATTTTAGCATGTACGCTGGATGTGAAGATAAAAGCCCTGCTCCAAAGGAGAAGGGCTTTTTTTGTCATAGCAGAACCGATACACTCGAATTATTACGTTTAGCTACGACCAACAACAAACAACTTGCAACTTACAACCCGCAATCCCAGTTTATAGCTCCAGCCATGAATCGGAGTACAGCGACCTGCCCAGAATAACATTTACGGTTTTAACGTAATCCTGCATCTCCTTGGAAAGCGTAGCCATATCCGGGGCTTTTTCATCCATGGTGTTATAAATCAGATCCACAACATCCTGGCGTTGCCCCTTGGCAATCGCAATGAGCTGATCATCCAGGGGATCGGCAATCACGGAATGCATACCGCATTTTTGGAGCATTACCATGTAAGTCTGGTTGAGAATGGGGCGCAGGTTATCCGGTGGTCCGTTGGAAATATTGGAAAGTCCGCAGGCACTTTTTGCCCCCGGTGAAATTTCCTGCAGCATTTCCATAAACGCCATCAGGCTCATCAGCTGTGGTTGTTGAATGTTCAGCGGCGTAACGATACCGTCTACCCAGATCTTTTCGTTGGGAATTCCGGCTTCATTGGCAAAGTACAGCAGTTCGACACACAGCGCCGCACGCTCATTCTCGTCCCGTGGTAAACCTTCCGGGCCCCACATCAATGCGATAAAATCGGCATTATGTTCCACAGCAAGCGGAACCATGGCTTCATAGCGCTCCGCGCGCACCATGATGGAATTGACCAGCGGTGGTTGGGGCGTATCCTTGTAAACTTTGAGCGCCGCCGCGATGGCATCGATATTGGATGTATCCAATGCCAGCGGAATGTCATCGACAACTTCCTGAACTGTCTGAACCACCCAGGGCATGAGTTCATGACCATCCTTTTTGGCGGGTCCGAGGTTGATGTCGATGTAATCCATTCCCTTTTCCCGCTGAAAAAGTGCCTCCTCCTGGATCGGCTTGGGATCACGCTGCTTATAGGCTGCGCCGATCTTTTTGGATATCACGTTTAAACTTTCACCTATTAGTAACATACAACCTCCCTTTTGACTTGACGATTATTGGCGATTGACAAAGGCTAACGTATCAAATAAGAAACTATCCTCTTTCATCCCCCCAACATTCCATGGTTTTCTATTTCGCCTTTAGGAATCCGGGAAGATGAGCAGCTTCCCTAGGACCGACAGTTACCTTCCAGTCAGGCAGTTCTTCTTCTACATCACCGGCAATCGCAGCGGCGTATCCTGGAATGATCAGTTCCCGAGTTTTGATCTTATCCGCGATGCCGCTCTTTTTCACGAACATTCCCACTTCATCACCGGCAAATTTACCGGCCGCCCAGGCGGTCATAACGGAAAGCCCCTCGGAATCTTTGATCAGCAACCAAGAAGGAACCCGGCTGCCTTCCACTTCACCGGAAACGATAAAATAGGTCAGGGCAAAGTTCGTGGTTACCATCACAGGTGAGTTTTCATTCGGATTGTTGATCTCGTAAATACCTTCGGTGACCGTCATCGGCCGTTGCGGATCGGTATAAACATTCAATCGTTCGAGCAACAGCGGAAACAAACTCTCACCGGTAAAATCTGAAAGAACCACAATTCCGCCGTACTTGGCTATAAACGTTCCCGCGATTAATGTTTCCATATCCAGGTTCGATGCCATCTCACAGGGAAAGATAATGCTCGGGAAACCCAGCGCCCGGTTTCCATCTTTAAGCGCTGCGCGCCTCAAGCCGATCTGGTCTTGATGGGCTTGTTTTATCTCCCTGGCACCGGAATCAAGCACCAGATCTTTCAGACCCAGTTCGGTGAGTTTTTCAGTCAGCGGGATGAGTCCTTCGATGGAGTCGGCTTTCACTGCCAGGGGTAGATTATGGTCTTTGGCAAGAGCGCCGTACGCATCGAGGTTTGCCTCCGTTGCCGCATACATCAAGGGTCTTTTAAACCCGCAGACCTCGATGCCGGCTTTCATAACCGCCGGATCTTGCGTCATTAAAGCCAAATTGAATTCAGAGGTTTCAGCAATTTTTTTGGCTGTGCGGGCAAACGCCTCTTTGTTCCCGTCGGCATCCTTGAGCACAATCAATTCAGGTCTGAGATTCAGGCCGACCCTTTCAAACTGAAAGGCATTCCAGGTCTTGAGTTTGGTCTCAAGATCTGCGTCGGCGATGTCGGACCCCACCGTGGCCGCCAGAAGGGTTGGATTATAGAAAGTTTTTTCATGCCGGTACTGAACGGTTTCGCCACCGGTGGCGGCGGCCCGTACGCCTTTTCCAATGGCCACCGGACGAATCGGGGGGGCTGAGGCTGCCGACAGCTTTTCTCTGGCTTCATCCGACACATAAGGGCAACTGTCCAGTTCCGCCTTTCCGGAAGCAAGGTTCATGGCAAAGGCCAGGCAGGTGGGTACACCGCATTCCTTGCAGTTGGTTTTCGGCAGGAGTTTAAAAATCTGAATACCGGTTAATGCCATTTTTTTCTCCTTAATATCATAAACGGGTTACGAGTTGCGAGTTGCGGGTTGCGGGTTTCGGGTTTCGGGTTACACGTCATGAAATAGGCGCTAATCCTTTATTAACGCGCAACCCGAAAGCGTAACCCGCAACTTTTTTTATCCGAAACTTTTTTTATCCGATGATCGGATCCATATCCAAAGCGGGATGCTTTTTCTCCTGCAGGAAGGGTAAAATTTCTTCCTCGGTGATACCGACGGTTT
>JAQAZR010000236.1:0-4410 GCA_032127235.1 Deltaproteobacteria bacterium | reverse complement strand
TTCGTAATCCTCGCGTGCAAGCGCCACACACTCTTTGAGGGAGCGGGTGGCATAACCGACATCCAAGCCGATGTCCCAGAGAGGATAGACGATTTCCTGAATAAGGCTTTCGGCGTCTTTCGGAACATGCTTCTTGAACAGAAACAACAGGTCCACATCCGAATGAACGCACTGTTCACCCCGGCCGTATCCTCCCAACGCTATAAAAACATAAGGATTCTTGGCAATTCCCAACTGAGGTCCGATCAGGCTGGTTTCGAACCTTTCCCTGAAGAATTCGTCCAATATCCGGGTGTGCTGCTCCATGAAAGCCGGCGCGTCCAGCACGGGCAGACGCGCCAGCAACGCGTCCCGATTCTGGCGCAGCATGCTCGCCGCGCTCTCCTGGCTGTTGATTGCTTTGGAAATTTGCACCTCGGTTCCTCGCGGATTGAAATTCGGATTCCTTGTTTGTGCAACGGGCATGCCACACGCCGGTCGTACAAAAAAATTATTCCAACAATCTTTACGTGAGTGTCTATCCGCGAATTATTGGCACCCCCGGGTCGGATTCCGATCCGTTAATGCGCCGTTTTTCACAAGGTCAAGAATATCAGGATATTGCGTGGAAGTGCTTTCGGAGAAAATGCTCAAACGATTCCGCAGACCCGCCGCTCCGTCGGTCTCGCCCGTGTCGTGATTGTTACCGATATTATGAAAAAGGGCGCCATTGGAGAAAAAAATTAATGGCGGATCGTTCGTAGACAGCCACTGTTTTTACAAATTTGTCCAATCCATCTCAAATTTACGACAAAAATGTACTCTTTTATTTTTTTGATGCCTATGTGAAAACGCAGTTATGAGGGTCGGTCACAACACGACAGGAATGGCGGTAGGACAACATAAATTTTCGACAAAATTGTAAAGCACGTTGGAAGGGTTTCCAATGAAAAGACCGAATTTAAGCCGGGCCGCGGCGCCTATTCAATGAAAAATTTCCACAATTCTTCGACTTTTTGGCGCAGCCGGCTGAACCTTTCCACCGGAACACGGGCGGGCTCCTCCTGCAGACTGAGCTTGTGGGCGACGGCTCGATAGATGAGGTAGGCGTGTTTGAGGAGGTGGGCGTCGTACTCTTGAATGACGCTGCTGTCGATCAGGGTGTGAATCAGGCGTACGTTGTCGGTCCACTCCAGAAGTTCCGGGTGGTCGCTGGCATGGAGCAGCACCAGGTACTGAACCAGGAACTCGATATCCACGATGCCGCCGGTGTCCTGTTTGATGTCGAAAACACCGCTTAGCGGCTTGAGCAGCTCGTGACGCATGCGCCGTCTCATTTCCAGCACCTCGATGCGCAACTTGTCCGGATCGCGGGGGCAGGTCAGCACATCCTTGCGGATCCTTTCGAAGTGGTGGCACAGCCGATGATCCCCGCCCACGGCCCGGGCTCTGATCAGTGCCTGGTGTTCCCAGGTCCAGGCCGCCTTCATCTGGTATTCCCCGAACCCCTCGATGTGGCTGACCAGAACGCCGGAACTGCCGCTGGGGCGCAGCCGCATGTCCGTTTCGTAAAGAATCCCGGCCCGGGTGTGAGACGTCAGGATGTGGATGACACGCTGCCCGAGGCGCGCATAAAACTGGCGGTTGTCGATCGGATGCGGGCCGCCGATGGTCAGGCCTTCCGTCCCCGAGTGAAGAAACACGAGATCCAGGTCACTGCCGTAACCGAGTTCCAGACCACCCAGCTTGCCGTACGCGACAACCGCAAAACCCCGGTCGTTGGACGCATCGTTCACCGTACCGGGCGGGCGGCCGTGTTTTGCCACCAGGTGGTGCCAGGTCAGCTCTAGCACTTTTTCGATGACGATCGTGGCGATGTCCGAAAGGTGGTCACTGACACGCATCAGAGGCAGCACTTCGGTCACATCGGCCGCCGCGACCCGCAGCACGTTGACCTGTTTGAAGATCCGCAGCGCCTCCATCTGGTATTCGAGGTCCTCGGGCATCTGTTCGAACCGGAGACGCAATTCTCGTTCGAGCTCTTTCTTTTTGGGAGGGGCATAGAGGGTGCGTGGATCCAACAATTCGTCCAGTAGTACCGGATGGTGGGCCAGAAAAGCGGCGATCAGAGAGCTGGCGCTCGACAGCTTGACCAGATGGTCGAGTATGCCAGGGTTTTCGAGCAGCAGGGCCAGATAGGACGCCCGTCCGTCAATGGCCTTTATCAAACCGCTGATGCGCTCGAGTGTGATCAGGGGCGCGCTGCTGGTGCCGGCCGCCTTGAGCAGCAACGGCATCAGTTTGTCCAGGCGCTGGCGGCCTTCCTTTGCGAGTGGCTGCTGGGCCAATTCGGCCTGCAGATGCTCAAGGATTTGCCAGGCTGAAGCCGGCGGTTCATATCCGAGATCGGTCAACAGGCGTTCGCGCCGGCTTTCTTCCAGTAGTCCGAGCCAGAGAGCACTCAGCTCATGCTCTTCATCAGTTTTTTGAGCGCTTTTAGATTCCAGCAGCAAAGAAAAGTGTTTATGCACAATTTCGCGCTGAGTTTCAAGCTGCCGGTTCCATTCGAGAGGGTCCTCGAATCCCATGGACAATGCCAGACGCTGATTTTCGCTCGTTTCTGCTGGAAGTCGGTGGGTTTGTTTGTCGGAAAATTCCTGCAGGCGGTGCTCCAGGTTTCGCAGAAATACATAAGCGTTTTGAAGGGCGATACTCACGGTCCGGGGCACGGTGTTTGCTTCACCGAGAATCGACAGAATTTTTAAAATGCCGCGCTCTTGCAGGGACAGGTTGATGCCGCCGCGGATGAGCTGAAAAACCTGACCGAAGAACTCGATTTCGCGAATGCCCCCGCGGCCCAGTTTGATGTTGTCCGTCGTCTCCTGGCGACTGACTTCGAGACTGATCCGTTGTTTCATATCTCTCAGTGATTCAAAGGCACCGAAGTCGAGGTAGCGACGGTAAACAAAAGGATTCAAGCGCTGCAAGAGTATTTCACCGGCGCGCTTGTCACCGGCCACTATGCGTGCCTTGATCCAGGCATATCGTTCCCACTCGCGGCCCTGCTGCTGATAGTAATGCTCCATGGCGTCGAAACTCATTGCCAGAGGGCCGTTGTCGCCAAAAGGTCGCAGGCGCACATCGACTCGAAACACGAAGCCGTCTGCCGTAACTTTTCCGATGGCCTGCAATAAGCGGCGGCAGAGGCGCATGAAAAATTCTTCATTGCTTATGGATAGCGAGGCGCCGACAGTTTCCCCGTTTTGGGGGTAGGCAAAAATCAGATCGATGTCGGAGGAAAAGTTCAACTCCTCTCCCCCCAATTTGCCCATACCGACGATGACAAGTTCCTGTTGCAAGCCGTCCGGACCGGTCGGTACACCGTGCGTGGCGCACAGCCAATGGTAGAGCAGAGCCTGGGTCTGATCGACAACTGCCTCGGCCAGAGCCGTCAGGTCGGCCATGGTGGCGAAGAGATCGGACAACCCGCAAAGATCACACCAGGCAATGCGTACGATTTCCCGTCGCCTGAAATGGCGCAGTCGCTTTTCCAGAGCGGCTTCCTCTTCGATATCGGCGAGAAGCGCCTTCAGCTTTTTGCCGTATTCATCGGCAGGGTAACGTCGTTCCAGGTCGCCGCTGTGAACCAAATCCGCCAACAGGTCGGGATGCCGTATGCAAGATTCGGAAACAAAATCGCTGAAGGCGAAGACACGCTGAGCGGTGTGCCGGAACTCAGCCCCTTCGGGGATGGTGATGCCATAGGCTTCACCGGCCTTGAGGAAGGCTTGCCATTTGTATTCGGCTTTCTCGGCCAGAGCTCCGGAGATTGTCATCGCGGACACGAGCTATTCCATGTTTTTCCGGGCTTGTTTGAGGAGGGTAATGGCCCCCGGAACTTGTGCGACGCGTGTGATGTGAAAAGCCGAGTACCCGAATTTGTCCAGTTTCAGGTCGATACCCGAGGTCTGTTCGAAGGTTTCCGGTGTACCCCGCACAGTGAGCCGGAGGGCTTTTTTCGAAGGCAGGATCTTGATTGTCCAAAAAATTTCAGGGGTTTCATCAAATTTGGCCGAACGGGGTTCAAAGTTAAGTTCACCAGGGATAACCCCCCGAATCCCAGACAGAAGCGTTTCTCCCAAACCACGCATATCAGCCGGAAGTTCGCTTAAAAACAGCTTGTCGCCGGTGGCCAACCTCTTGGAAATTTCGGTGTCGGCTGTCATTTCCTCGGGCGGCTCTTCGGTAGACGCTTTTTCACCAGAGGGTTCTGAAGACTTAGAGGTCGGTGCTTTGACAGGGGCAGACGGCGCGGCTGCCGGTTTAGAAACCGGTTTTTTATCCTTGCTGCTCAAAACCAGTATTTGTTCAGTGCCGCCGATGTTCAGCAGGCAAGTGGCGTTGGGGTTGAAGGTTAGGGTCTGGGTCTTT
>JAQAZR010000235.1:0-7040 GCA_032127235.1 Deltaproteobacteria bacterium | reverse complement strand
TCGGCGGCGGCAACACCGCCATCGACTGCGTCCGCACCCTGGTACGGCTAGGGGCTGAAGAGGTATCGATCGTCTACCGCCGGACGCGCAAGGAAATGCCGGCCAACGAGGTCGAAATCGTCGCGGCCGAACACGAGGGCGTCAAGTTTCACTTCCTGGCCGCGCCGACCCGTATCATCGGAGATAAAAGCGGCCGGGCCACCCACTTGGAATTCCTGAAGATGGAACTCGGTGAACCCGACGCCAGCGGCAGAAGGCGGCCGGTGCCGATCGAAGGTTCCGAAACCCGGATGGAAGTCGACATGGTGGTTTCTGCGATCGGTCAAGGCCCGGACGTCAGCTTCATCGAAGCGGACAACCGCTTGAAAGAGATGAGCCTCACCCGTTGGAGCACCATCGATGCGAATCCTGAAATACTGCAGTCCAACATCCCGCATGTTTTTGCGGCCGGTGATGCCTACACCGGCGCCTCGCTGGTCGTCGAGGCCATCGGCGGCGGTCGACGGGCGGCCAGGGCCATTCATCTTTTCCTTTCCGGCCTGCCGGTAGAACCCGTGGTCGGATCGCTGCGCAAGAAGCACATCCCCGAGTCGCTTTTCGAGGGCGTCACCGGAGTCCGGAAGACCAATCGGGCCGAAATGCCCGAACTGCCGGTCGCCGAGCGCATCAAGACCTTCGATGAAACCGACCTGGTGCTCAGTGAGACGGACGCGCTGGCCGAGTCCCGCCGCTGCCTGTCCTGTTGCCGGCTGTGCTACAATCCGGATGCATAGAAAGCGGGGTTATGGGTAAGAGGTCATGGGTAATAGGTGGAGGAGTTCATCTATTTAATTTGTTCAGCTAATATCATTATTAAAATAAGTAAAAGAAAGCGAAAAACTCTCATATTTCGAATCCCTGTGATGATTGATTGATCAAAATCAATTGCAATGCAATACTCTACTCCCGGCACAAGCCAAAATAGTTTTTAGCTTTTCATCGACACCGGCTACTTCCTGATTAAACTCAATCTTCGTGTATACTTCTTTGTTGGTGGAGTCCCCTATAAAAACTGCTACATAGGCTATTGGACCATTATTGAAAGAAGCGTCACTTATTTCGCCGTAAATCGTTGCCGCCTCAAATGTTTTGACTATGATTGGGTCTTCCGTGAATGCATAATGCTTCAATCAGTCTTAGCTTTCTGTCAATAACATGTTTCTCACCACGTCCTCCCGACCGACTGACTGAAGATTGATTCAGCCCGAGAATATGTGAAAGCTCACTTCCACTCATACCCAACTCCCGGATGGCTCAGTAACACAATACACTCCGCGCCATGACACAAGCTTCAATTCTACCTTTCTCTTCCTTCCCTCACAATATCCACTATTTCTTGTGTGGTAATATTCGCTTTAATAGTCGGGACGTCTAAGGGAGAAGAAGCAGTTTTTTCTGGAACCAGAGCAAAGGTCCTACCGTCCTTTCTTCGAATTAGTACTTTTCCTGTTTTTTCTGCTTTTTCAAGGACCAGAGCGAGTTTTTGCCGGGCTTCTGAATATGTATAAACTTGCATTTTAGACCTCCATGGTCTCGACGTTTAAATTTTGAGCAGATGTCTTTAGCTTTCGGTCCAAAGTCAATAATGGTGCCTTATGTCTGATAGCACAATCTAAAAAATAAGCATCGTATGCATAAATATTGGCCTGCTTAGATAGTTTCAAAGCTCTAACAAAATCTGGATCAATATACCGAATGGGGATACTCATAAAAATTGACAGACCCCTTTCAGCCTCCTTAAGTGTTATTCTATTTTGTTTGAACATTGCCGAAAATGCGTTGCCAATTTCCCAGGGAATAGAGCCTGGACCAATAAGAATATTTCCTGAGGTAACTTCGACAATCCTTTGGCGTTCTGGTTCACCGACGATCACCGAAATTAATGCAGATGTGTCGATTACAATTTCCATCATTACCTCCGAAACTTATAATTCTGACAATTGTACAACAGCTTGGACATTTGTCAAGATAAAAGAGGTACAAATTCCGCATGTGATACGCATACCTCGCAAAGCCCACATAGACTCCTCCGGCGCCTTGCACAATATCATCATTCGAGAATTCGCACGTTGGTCAGCTATTCCATAACTCAAAATGTCATTTCCCCAAAACGAAGTCGCCCTATAAATAATCAGTGATTCAATATCCGTGATTAAACAATTCCAAAAATAATCACCAACTCCGCGCTCTTGAATTTCGTAAACGAATTACTTCGTGTTTGCTACCTTCCGGACGGCGGGCATCTTGGAAGGCGGCTTCTTCGTTGCAGGTTTTCGCGCGATGATCTTCCTGGTGGGATTTTTCTTCGTAATTGTTTTCTTGGGGGCGGCCTTCTCTGCCGGACCCTTCTTTGTCGTTGTTTTTTTCGCCGCCGGTTTGGTTGCTGTCTTATTGCCGTTCGTCCTGGACGCCGCCTTTTTCCGGGTCCCAGCGGGGCGGCCTGCCGTTTTTGCCGATTTGGCCCGAGTCGGCACCACGATCGGGTCTGCTTCCCCCGTGTCAATGTCGACACCGAATACCGACGACAGCTCGTCGGATTCCAGGACCCGTCCCTTGCGCGCTCCAACGGCGGTCGGCGGCCGATCGATGGCAACTTCTACCATCTCGGCCGGGTTAACCCCGCGCAGGGTGAACAGCAGCTCGGGCCGGTGATCGAGGCGGGCGCCGACTCCGTAGAGCGTCGCGGCCACATGTTTGCACATAGTGGCCCAATCGGGGCACGAACAGCTGAGCGTGATCTCCTGCGGTGATGGAAACAGGCCCTGGCCCTTGCGGGTGACGATCTCCATCACGCCCTTGGAGATAGTTCCTTTGAGCAGCTCCACGAGCGAGTCGATCCGGCCCGCGCAGTGATTCTTGATCTCCACCCACCTGTTTTTGGCCAGGGGCTTGATCTTGATGTCCACCTCGTAGATGTCCGAGCCGCTGACGGTCGCGCGGACGCGGCCGGCTTCGATCTGCAGGTCGATGACCGAGCCGTTGCGCACGTAGGTGCGACCCCGGGGCAGCCGATTGGAATAGTCGCTGTACGCCTCGAGGTTTTTACACCAGGCGTCGCCCCAGAATGTCAAGGCGATCTTGCGCCCCGCGATCTCAACCGGCGCGACGTCGCACCCGGCCTTTTTCATCTTGGCGACCTTTCTCGCCGCTTGACGGCGGCGCTCGGCCACCGGAACGTAGGGTCGCCAGTAGTCATTGGAGTACCGGCCCATAGGCTCACCTCAATTCGCAATACGCCCGCCGGATCTTTGCCGGCGGCACTGTTATTGTCTATCCCTCCAGGGCGCTGCTCAAATCGAGCGACACCATCGATATCAGCTCCTTGTTGCTCATCTCGGTCAAGGCCGTTTCCGCGCCGCCGGACAAAATTTCGTCGGAGAGCTTCTGCTTGCCGCCTATCAGCTCGTCGATGCGTTCCTCCACCGTCCCCCGGCAAATAAACTTGTGGACGAGCACGTTCTTCTTCTGACCGATGCGGAAGGCGCGGTCCGTGGCCTGATTCTCCACCGCCGGGTTCCACCACCTGTCGAAGTGGATCACATGCGCGGCGGCCGTCAGATTGAGCCCGGTGCCGCCGGCCTTGAGCGAGAGCACCATGAAGGGCACCCCTTCATCTTCTTGGAAGCTCTTGACCAACCCCTGTCGTTTCTTGACCGGCGTGCCGCCGTGCAAGACGAGGCCGCTCCGGCCGAATACCTCGGTCAGAAATCCTGCCAGCGGATCGGTCATCGCACGGAACTGGGTGAAAACCAACACCTTGTCCTGGCGCGCGGCAATGACGTCGCACAATTCTCGCAGCCGCGTTAGCTTGCCGCTGTCTGCAGGCTCGTAACCGCCGTCGCCCAGCCACTGGGACGGATGGTTGCAAACTTGTTTGAAACGCATCAAGAAGGCCAGGACCATACCGCGCCGCTCGATGCCTTCCAGCTCCGCGATGGTCTTTCTCATCTCATCGACCGATTGCTGGTACAGCACGGCCTGGCGCTTGCTCAACAGGCAGTAGGCGTTGACCTCGGTTTTGTCCGGCAGGTCGGTGATGACGCTCTTGTCGGTCTTGAGCCGGCGGAGAATGTAGGGCTGCACCAGCCTGCGCAACGGCGCATAGCCCTGTTTGCTCGACCCCATGGACTTGCACAGCCCGTTGAAGGCCTTGGGTGATCCCAGGAGACCGGGGTTCAGGAAGTCGAAGATCGACCACAGATCACCGAGACGGTTCTCCACCGGCGTGCCCGTGAGAGCCAAGCGCCAGTTTGCTTTCAGCGCCTTGACCGCCTTGGTCTGCTTGGCGCCGGGGTTCTTGATGGCCTGCGCCTCGTCGAGGATCAGGTGACGCCACACGTATTTCTTCATCCACTCGGTGCGCATGGCGGTTCCGTATGTGGTGATCACCGCATCGTGGGCATCCACTCGTTTTTTTGGCAGTTTTTTCAGTTCGGGCGAAGGCATGCGCGACGGGTGGGCGATGAGCACCTTCAGTTCGGGAGCGAAGCGCTCGATCTCCAGACGCCAATTGTCCAAGAGCGATGCGGGGACAATCAGAAGGTCGGTGCCCTTCTCTTTTCTGCGCCGGCTCATGGACAATACCCCGAGCACCTCGATCGTCTTTCCCAAGCCCATGTCGTCGGCCAAACAACCGCCGAGCTCGAGGCCGCGCAGGGTCGACAGCCACTGGACACCTACCCTCTGATAAGGACGAAGCTCGGCGGTGAGGCCCGCGTTGGCTTCAATATCGGCCCGCAGCTCTGGAGAACGGAGCGCATCGAGCCTGGACGAGAGCCACTTGCCGGCGACGACCTCCGACCATTCGGGTCGCGTGTCTTCGATGCCCTCGGCAACGCCGTCGAGACGGGTGCCGGAGAGCATGCGCATAGCCTCGCCAAAGCTGACGCCGCCGGTCCGGGCCTGCTTCTGGACGTCACGCCACTGGTCGATGACCTGCGCGAGCTTGTCTCGGTCAACTTCGACCCACTTGCCCTTGATCAACACTAAACCGTCGCCGGCCGAGAGTAGCTCCTCGATCTCCCGTTTCGAGAGCTTCTTTCCGTCGAGAGTCAGACCAATATCAAAGTCCAGAAGCGCGTCCATTCCCAGGGTGGAAGGCGCCTTGCCGCCGACCGTGACCGACACCTTGGGACGAGGCCTGTTTTTAGCACTCCACCAGTCGGGCATTCGCACAACCAGTCCGGCCTGCTCGTACAACGCGATCTCGCAGAGAAAACGATGTGCCTCCTTGGGCGTCCAGGACAGCGGGTGGTAGATGTCGCCGGAATCAACCAACTCGCGGATGAACGCGCTTTTTCCCGCCGCCCTGGAGAGGGGCGCCAGCAGTGCGAGCAGCTTCTGCCTGTTCCTGGCTCCGGCGTAGTCCTTGAGCGCCCGCCCAAGAAGCAGGTGCTGCGGCTTGGCCTGTCTGGAGACCTTGTGAACGTAGGTTGCGATGAAGGCAAAGGGAAACTCGGGATCGCGCTTTTTCTCGGCCAAGTGGAAGCAGACGCGGCCGACGACGTTCCAGACCGAGCCGTGCGTTTTCAAATAGCCCTGAACGCCGTCTATATAAGGCTTCGTCTCGGCACCCAGGGCCGTTCCCATATCGGACCACAGCTCAACAAGCAATACCGGTGAAAGGAGCTCGGCGCCCTGCATGGGGGGCACGGCCTGAACCAGGGCCGATAGTTCATCGGGCTCCGGGTCGGGAACGACAAGCGACTTCGGTTCGGCCGGGTCGAGCGCACCGCACACCCGAGCCACGAATGCCCGCCCCAAATCGCGCCAGTAGGAAAGCGACGGGGGTAGATCGGTCACAAGCTCCGCCACTCCGAGATGCAGCAGACCATGTCCGCGACCCAAGTTGAATGCCTCGATGATGCGCCGCGCGGCAGTCGACGAAAGCGGCGGTCCATCCTCGGGCACACCTGGTTGGACGTCGATGCGACCGCTCGGCGTTAACCGACAGGCGAGGGTTTCACCTGTCTTGGGAGCGCTATCGAGGGAGAGGTGGCTCATTCTTGCATTTCTGGGGACATTCTAATTGACCTTATTTTTGCGCCTCATAATCCGGGCGACACCGGACGTGGTCAGCCCTAACTGCCGGCTTGCTACAGCCAGCGACAGATCCAACTCGTTGACATCCGGCGGTGTCCTCCCGGGAGTTGACCTGAACCGTTCCAGTGATTTGGAGGAGGTCATGAACGCATTGACATAGGTCCGCCTCAATTGGGAATTCTAACATGGTTCATCATCATATCCAGGTTTTTTCTCGGCATGTTCTATAATGATTTCATCCACCGGTCCGTTCTGCGAAATCTCCTCAACCTTCAATCCTTCTCTAACCCCTTACCGATCACCCATCACCTACTTCCGACGGCACCTCTTCTTTTTCTTAGGACAAACTTGGTGGCCTCGAGCAGGACGAAGACCAGGAGCCCGACGGCCGATACGGTCGCCAGTTCGCCGAGAGTCGGCACGGTGATGCCGAAGGCCTCCCGCACGGCCGGGATTTGGACGAGAACCGCAACCAGGACCAGCTCCCAACCTAAAGCCATCAGAAGCCATTTGTGCGGCGGCGCCTGAAAGATGCTGAAGGTGAGCGAGCGACAATTCAAGGCGATCACGAACTCGACAACGATGAAGAGAAAGAAGACAATGGTGCGGGCCTGGGTAAGGTCCGACAAGTTGTTGAAAAAGATAAGGAAAAAGAATGGGCTTTCGATTACGACCGCTATCAGGATGAAGGCAAGGATGTCCCTACTGAAGAAGCTTTCCTTCGGGTCCCGCGGCGGGCGCTGCATGATGTCTCTGTCCGGCGGGGACACCCCCAATGCCAGGGCCGGGAGGCCGTCGGTGGCCAGGTTGATATACAAGATGGCGGCCGGCAGCAAGGGCAGGAATTCCGGCCCAAGCACAAGGACAATGCCGCCGATGACGATCACCTCGGTAATGTTGCACTGCAACAGGTACGCCAGGTATTTTTTGATGTTGTCATAGATCCAGCGCCCCCTTTC
>JAQAZR010000234.1:0-4220 GCA_032127235.1 Deltaproteobacteria bacterium | reverse complement strand
ATCTGGCGCGTACGGATTTCATCCGCCCCGGCCTTCGTGTCGAAACGCCAGGCGCCGCCGCTCTTGACGATCGGAATCGGCAGCGTCCATTCGTCGGGCCCGACCGCCAGGTGAGCCCGGTCGTCCGAGTCTCTTATGATCTTCTCGTTTTTGTACCGCGCGGCGAGAAAGGCGTTGACATCGTCCCGGTTAATGTTGTCGATCGGGAGGAAGCGTTTCCAATCGGCGCCGAGCACGGCACTGAGTGCGTCGTCATCGCTCGTCGCCACCGCGCGGACGAATGCATCGGCCGCGGCTTCGGGGCTGTCAAACGCTTTCTGCGCGAATGCATAGAATGGAAACAGCAACGCGAAAGAGGCCAGCGCGGTCGCCGTAAGAAGGGTTCGAAAAGCTGATGTGGTTTTCGTGATCATCGTCATGACCTCCTATCGGTGGCGTCCGCCGCCAGCGCGTCCACCGCCGGCACGGGTACCCCCGGAATGCCGCTGTGCCGTCTGCCGGCTTGCCGTACCGCGATTGAAGTTTTGTTTCGCCCGGTCTGGATTCCTGACTCCCGATAGAGCCGAATCACCACCCCGGTTCTGAACGGACTGACGCGCCTTGTCGCGGTCTATATTTTGGGTTGCGGCACGCGCCTTGTCCCGGTCGATGCTCTGAGTTGCGGCACGCGCCTTGTCCCGGTCGATGTTTTGTGCTTTGGCTCGGGCCTGGTCGCGGTCGATGTTTTTGGCGGCCGACTGGGCCCGCTCGCGGGTCTGCGGGTCGTTGCGCAGTTTTTCGCGCCCCTTAGCCGGATCGGCGCCACGATCCTTCAGTGTCGCCTGAGCCTTTTCACGGCTGGCATCGCGCTGCGGATCACGACCGCGAAATTCCTTGCGATTGTCGGCACCGGCAACCTTCTTGCCGTAGCGTTCGCGGCTATTGGCATCCCGGTAAGGCACACCGCGGCGGTTCTGAGCGTTGTGGTTCCAGTTGACGTTGTTCTGATTGACGTTGAGCTTCTTGTTGACGTTGATGTTGTTGTAGCGATTGACATTGATGTCTACGCTGCCCCGTCCCCAGTTACAACCCCCCCAAAGCGCGTTGGTGATGCCGATGCCGACACCGAATGCGATGCCGGAAACAAGCGCCGTGCCGAAGACGTAACCGGGTGGCGGCGGCAGGTAGACCGGCGGATAGCTCGGGTACCACCACGACCCGTAGACCACCGTCGGGTTGTAGGCCGGTATATAGACCACCTGCGGGCTGGCCGGTTCGATCTTGATGATGGTCTGCTCCGTCTGCGGCGCCTGCTCGACGATCACCTTCTGCTGTTCGGTTGTCTCGAGGTTCCCCGACTTCTGCGCCGCCGCCCGCAGCCGCTGCACCGAATCCATGACATCTTCGGGCTGTGAGAGAAATGCGTCGCCGACCCGCTGGACCCAATCAGGCTTTTCGTCCGTCGTGGCGAGCACCTGCGGAAAAGCAACCAGGGACTGCACGCTCGGATCCCAGGGTTGGTCCGCAACCGCCTTGACGGCCGCGTCACCCTTCTGATCAGGATGGGCCTTCGACCACTTGGCCGCATCGGCCACGTCCGACGGATAGGTGGAGGCCATCAGCACCTGCGACAGCAGCGAATCGGGATAAAGGGCAATCGGCGCGAGCATCTGGTCAAGCTCCTCCTGCTTGAACGTCTTGCTCTCCTGCGCCCATACGAAAGAGGTCATCACCAAAGGCAGGATGAGCAGCAGTCTCACCCATTTCCAATCCGTTAAGGCCGGTTTCATCATTTTGCCTCCTCTAAAAACCCTGTTGTTGCGGCCGCTGCTCCCATAACCACTTCCTCTCTCGATCGCAGCGTCGCTAAACCCGTGTGAGGAGGGGAGCGAAATGAACGCAAGGGCCGGGATGATCCACAGGATCGATTTATCTCGAATCGACCGCCTGTCTTTAACGCTTTGGCATTTTTAATTACAGAACAATAAGACACGAGGCGGTGACGTCAATTGGACTTTGGTCCAATGTCAAGCAAATATGTTGGGTGGGATGAGTGGGAAGGGCAGGATCTAATCTGTAGAAATGGGGAGTTTCAGCTTATCGGCCAGGCGCACGAGGTCGGCCAGTGAGTCCGCTTTCATTTTCGCCATCACGCGTGATCGGTGTACCTTCACGGTTTTTTCTGCAATTCCGAGCTTAAAAGCGACCTCCTTGTTCAACCTGCCGCAGGCAACCAGTCGGAAAACCTCCTGCTCGCGGGATGTCAGGGATTCGAAATCATTCTGAACTCGCCGGAGTTCGTGATTCTCGGCGACGAGCCGCCGGCTGCGCGCAACCGCGTTGTGAATGATCTTCGCGAGCGTGCCCGGATCGAAGGGCTTCTCCAGGAAATCCAACGCACCGCCTTTTACGGCCTGAACGCTCATCGGAATGTTGGCGTGTCCTGTAATAAAAACGATTGCCAGGTTGGTTCCCCGGCGACGAATCTCCGCCTGAAGGTCGATTCCGCTCATCTCCGGCATTTCCACATCGAGCAAGACGCACCCGGCGACGTCGGGAGAAATGTCCGCGGAGAGGAACTCCACGGCGCTTGAAAAAATACGGGCTCGCAAGCCATGTGACCGCACAAGCCGATTGAGCGCACGCTGAATGGAGGGATCGTCGTCGACGATGAAAACTTCGAAGTTGGATTCAATCGGCACGGTATTGACCCTTCACGGCTGACCCCGCAATATAATGCAGCAGGTTGGAAGCGGTTTCGAAACCACTTCCGGTGATCGATCGGGTTTTTCTATAGGCCGGTCCTGGGGCACGACGCGAGGTAACCCTCCGCACATTCCGGTGAAACAACCGGCAGGCTGACATGGAAGGTCGCTCCGCCGCCTCCATTCGCCGCGGCACGAATCGTTCCGCCGTGTGCCTCGACGATCGAGCGGCTGATCGACAGCCCCAGTCCCATCCCTTGGGTTTTGGTCGTAAAAAAGGGCTCGAACAGACGACCCGCAGTTTCGGTGTCGATCCCAACACCGGTGTCCGATACCGAAAGCGTTGCGCCGCCCGCCCTCGCGCAACCGGTTTTGACCGTTATCAGGCGCGGCGCAGACGCGGCGCGGTCCAGGGCATCCAGCGCGTTGACGAGCAGATTGATGACCACCTGCTGCAGTTGCACCTGGTCGCCCCACACCGGTGGCAGGCCGGCATCCAGATCCAACAGGATGCGGGCCATCCTTGCCGTCGCATCGCCCTGGACCACCTTGACTGCATCCCGCGCCAAGCCGTTGAGGTCGACCTGCATATGAACCGGCCGGTCTTTTTTCACCAAGGCGCGAATGCGCTGGACCACCTCGCTGGCCCGCTTCTGGTCCGATACGATGTCGCCGAGGGCTTCGCGCACTTCCTCGATATCGGGTTCCGGTTCCTCCAAAAGGCGCAGGGCCGCCTCGGCGTTCACGACAATCGCCGCCAACGGCTGGTTGACCTCGTGAGCGATGTTCTGACTGAGTTCTCCCACCGTCGACATCCGCGTCACGTGGGCGAGGTCGTGGCGCAGCCGCGCCGCCTCCTCTTCGGATTTTTTACGTGCGGAGATATCCTGGACAATGCCTTTCACGAGGAACGGCCGGCCGCTTCGGCCAAATACGATCTCGACTTTCGCCCTGATCCACTTCGATTTATCGTCGACAATGACGCGGTATTCAATGTCGGACGGGGTTCCCTTAAGAGCGGCTTGCCAGATCGTGTCCACGTATTCACGGTCATCCGGGTGAACCATTTGTAAAAATGCCCTGTAACTGAGCTTCGATTCGGCCGGCAGGCCGAAGACCTCTTTCGTCCCCTCGGACCAGGTCAATGAATCTTTTGGAATGTCAAATATGAAGCTTCCCATGCGCGCAACATCCTGGGCACCCCTGAGATTGGCCTCGCTGCGGGAGAGGGCCGCCTCCGCCCGCTTGCGCCTCGAAAGGTTGAGCGACAGCACCGCTATAAGAACGCTCTGAACAACGAGAAAGGACAGAAAACCGGCAATCCACCATTTGTAAGTTTCCCAGAGGGAGAGCTCCTTGAAGCGGACGATGCTGCCCGGCGGCAAGGCGCTCTCATCGATGCCCCAGCGCTTCATCTCGCGCCAGTCGAACAGGTATGGATTGTCGCGCATCACGACGGGTTCTATCGCATCGGCATTCTCACCGGAGAGGATGCGTAGAACCAGCTCCGCTGCTGTCCGGCCGGTGGCGTCTACC
>JAQAZR010000233.1:0-8114 GCA_032127235.1 Deltaproteobacteria bacterium | reverse complement strand
GGCGACATACAGGGCCGGTTCATTTTCAGGCAAAGGATCGGAATGATCGAGTTGAGGTCGGCATTACCGCAGCGCTCGCCGTAGCCGTTGATGGTGCCTTGCACCATTACGGCCCCCGAGTGAACGGCGGTGATGGTGTTGGCCACGGCCAAGCCGCTGTCGTTGTGCGTGTGAATGCCGATTTTAACCGCATTAGCGCTGTCGCCTTCCGACTGGCGCTCACTCAGGCGCTGCCGGACCGCGCGGGTTGCGGATTCGACCGCGAAGGGCAGGCTGCCCCCATTGGTGTCGCACAAGACGATGGCGTCGGCTCCGTTGTCCAAGGCGGTAAAGAGGGTCTGCAGCGCATAATCCGGCTCTTCGTCAAAGCCGTCGAAAAAATGCTCGGCATCGTAAATTACCTCGCGGCCGGCGGCCTTTAAAAAGGCGACGGTTTCAGCAATCATGGCCAGGTTTTCATCCCGGCTGATGTTCAGCACCTGCTCTGCGTGCAGGTTCCAGCTCTTGCCGAAAATGGTGACCGCCGATGTGTCGCTGTCGAGCAAAGCCGCCAGGTTCGAATCGTCCCGGGCTGCTATGCCGGGCCTGCGCGTCGCGCCGAAGGCCGTCAGACGGGCCGTCTTGAAGTTTGTCGATTTGGCGAGTTCGAAGAACCGCTTGTCACGGGGATTGGAACCGGGCCAGCCGCCTTCGATGTAGTGGATGCCGATATCATCCAGTCTTTTGGCGATCTTGAGTTTGTCCTCGGCTGAAAAATTGATGTTTTCTCCCTGGGTGCCGTCTCTCAGGGTGGTGTCGTACAAGAATACCGGTTCCATGAGGAACTCTCCGTTTTTTCGGAAGCCATGTTGCTTCGCCTTGATTGAATGAAACTCTTCCCGAAACCCGATCGCCGAAGCGACGGTTACGCCCTTTTAGAGAAGAAAAAGGGGCTGGGGACGCCTCTATTTCCCCCTGTTTTCGGGTCGCAGCGACCTTACCGCAGCACCGGTGCGCCACATTTCAGAATTGTGGATGACATCCAGCTCTCGCTGAAGTTTTTCGCGGTAATCCGGGGCGCTGTTGGCCTCGATCACGCGCCGTGTCTCCTTGCCGGAAACGACATTGTCGTAAAGTTCATCGAAAAGGGGAGCCACGGCATCCCGGAAGCGGGGCGACCAGTCCAGAGCGCCCCGCTGGGCCGTGGTGCTGCAGTTGCTGAACATCCAATCCATACCGTTTTCGGCCACCAATCGAATCAGACTCTGTGTCAGCTCCTCCACGGTTTCGTTGAACGCTTCGCTGGGGCTGTGGCCATGTTTGCGCAGCAGGTTGTACTGCGCCTCCATCACGCCCGCCAGGCATCCCATCAGGACCCCGCGTTCACCGGTCAGGTCGCTGTGAACCTCTTTTTGGAAAGTCGTTGGAAAAAGATACCCTGAGCCGATGGCAATTCCCAAGGCCAGTGTCCTTTCTTTGGCCCGGCCGGTGACATCCTGGTTGACCGCATAGCTTGAATTAATGCCGCTGCCGTCGAGAAAATTGGTGCGAACGGTGCGACCGGAACCCTTGGGCGCGACCAGAATCACATCGACCTCTTTAGGGGCCACGATTCCGGTCTGGTCCTTGTAAACGATCGAGAATCCGTGCGAGAAACACAGTGCGTCGCCCGGTTTCAGGCATTCCCGGATTTTGGGCCACATCGCCGCCTGACCGGCATCGGAAAGCAGATACTGCACGATTGTGCCTTTGCGGGCCGCTTCTTCCAGAGCAAAGAGCGTTTTTCCGGGAACAAAACCGTCGGCTACCGCGCGGTCCCATGAAGGGCTGTTTTCACGCTGGCCGACGATCACCCGGATACCGTTGTCCCGCATGTTCAGTGCCTGTCCCGGCCCCTGCACACCATAGCCGAGTACGGCCACGGTCTCGGGCTCAAGGACTTCTCTGGCTTTCTGCAGTGAGAATTCTTCAGAAGTCATTACTTCTTCCATCGTGCCGCCAAAATCAATCTGTGCCATCTTCTGCCAATTCCTTTCATTGAGAATAAAATCCGGTAAACTTTTTACAACAGACGTTCAATTCCCGCGCAACCACAAAGGACTGCGTGCCGCCGAAAACCGATCAATTCGGCTCGCGCTTGAGCGCCAGCGGCCCCGTGCGCGCGATCTTCTTGATTCCGATCGGTTTGAGCAGCTTGACCAGGGCGCCAATCTTGCCCGCATCACCTGTGACCTCGATGATGTAGTGCTCCAGACCGACGTCGACGACCTTGCAGCGGAAGATGTCGACAATCCGCAGAATTTCGGCGCGATGCCCGGAAGCGGCGTTGACGCAGATCAGGGCCATTTCCCGTTTGACGGCTTCCGGGCCGGTGAGATCGCGAATTTTGATCACGTTGATCAGCTTGTTGAGCTGTTTTTCGATCTGCTCAAGGACCGGTTTGTCGGCCTTTGTTACGATCGTGATGCGTGAGACCTTCGGGTCCATGGTTTCGGCCACAACGAGGCTGTCGATGTTGAAACCGCGGCCACTGAACAGACCGACCACCCGTGATAAGACCCCCGGTTCGTTGTCGACCAGCATGGTAAAAATATGTTTTTCTTCGCTCATGTGTCTCCGTTGAGCCGGTTTAGCCCGTTGAGCCGGTTAGGCCCGTTGAGCCGGTTGAACCCGTTGAAATACTAAGCTGCTTGAACCGTTTTGTCACTCTTCTCCATAAATTTTCAGCTAACTTCCCTCGACGGTATGCCTGTCACCAACCGGCTCAACGGGCTCAACCGGCTCAACGGATTACACCAGCAGCATTTCCGTAATCGGCGCACCGGCCGGCACCATCGGGTAGACGCTTTCTTCTTTTTCTACCGCAAAGTCCATAATAACCGGTCTCTGAACGGTCAGGCCTTCTTTAAGGACCCCTTCGACCTCTGACGGTCGGGTGGCGCGCAGGCCGACGGCACCGTATGCTTCCGCCAGTTTGACGAAATCAGGCGCATGTTCCATGCAGGTGCAGGCATACCGCTTTTCGTAAAAGAGTTCCTGCCATTGGCGGACCATGCCGAGGTAGCCGTTGTTCAGAATAACCACCTTCACGGGCAGGCAATACTGGACGGCCGTGGCCATTTCCTGAATGTTCATCTGGATGCTGCCGTCTCCAGCGACATCGACCACAAGCTTGTCGGGGCAGGCCATTTGGGCTCCGATAGCGGCCGGGAGCCCGAAGCCCATGCAGCCCAGACCGCCGGAAGTGATGAAGTGATTGGGCTGATCGAAATGATAATACTGGGCGGCCCACATTTGATTCTGACCGACTTCGGTGGTGATAATGGCCTTGCCGCGGGTCAATTCATAGAGTTTTTCGACCACGTACTGCGGCTTGATGATCTCTTTCTGTTCATAGGCCAGGGGACTGGTATTCTTCCATTGATCGATTTGATCCAACCATGGTCGCCGCCGCCGCTCGATATCTTTCAGGTCAATCTTTTCGAGCAGACCGTTGAGTTGACCCAGACTGGCCTTGCAGTCGCCCACTACCGGTATGGTCACCGGTATGTTCTTACGGATAGAGGTCGGGTCGATGTCGATGTGGACGATTTTAGCCTGAGATGCGAAGGCGTCGGTCCTGCCGGTGACGCGGTCGTCGAACCTCACGCCGATGGCGATCAAAAGGTCGCAGTTGCCGGTGCTCATGTTGGCCCGATACGTGCCGTGCATGCCGATCATTCCCAGCCACAGGGGGTCGGTGGCCGGGAAGGCTCCGAGGCCCATCAGGGAGGTTGTGACCGGGGTTCTGGTTTTACGGGCGAACTCAGTGAGGTCGCTGGCGGCTTGTGACAGGATGATGCCGCCGCCGGCAAAAATTACCGGGCGTTCGGCAGATTCGATCAACGTGCAGACTTTCTGCAGCTGTTTCACATTGGGGGCATAGGTCGGGTGGTAGGACTTCAGGTTGACCGGCGTCTGGCCGTTGTAGTCAGTGCAGTTCTTGGCGATATCTTTGGGAAGATCGATCAGAACGGGTCCGGGTCGACCGGAGCGGGCAATATGAAAGGCCTCCTTGACCGTTCGGGCCAGGTCTTCGACCCGCTTGACCAGGTAGTTGTGCTTGGTGCATGGACGCGTGATCCCGACAATGTCGACTTCTTGAAAAGCGTCGTTGCCGATCAGGTGGGTGGGCACTTGACCGCTGATGACGACAATGGGTATGGAATCCATGAAGGCCGAGGCGATACCGGTGACCGTGTTGGTGGCACCGGGACCCGAGGTCACCAGACAAACACCTACCCGCTTCCCCGCGCGTGCGTAACCATCCGCAGCGTGAACGGCGCCCTGCTCGTGTCGGACCAGGACATGGCGAATGTCGGTTCTGGCCAGCTCGTCGTAAATATCGATCACTGCTCCGCCGGGGAAGCCGAAAATGGTATCCACACCTTCCTCCTTCAGAACCTTCATCAGAATTTGGGCGCCGGTCATTTCCATGGCGTTCGTTCCTTTCGATAGTGCTTTTTGAAAGCCGATTGTCAAAAAAAAATCCGTTACCAGCCCGGGGCTGATAACGGATTTTTGTGTGTTTGGTAAAGCTACTTCGCCATTATCAACCCCTGTCCCCGCAGCAGAGAAGCATCTCTCCTGCGAGGAGAATAATAAGGCCAATAAGGATGTTGGTGGCGAGCTGGTTCTTCATGACGCTCTCAATTTCTAATATTTTTCGAAAATCTAACAGGCGCCGTGGCCGTTGTCAATAGATTTTATGCTTTCGGTCAAATTGCCGAAAAGGGCCACTTCTGGACGGAAACTAATTGGTGTTTGAGGTCTGGTCCGACTCGGCGAAGCTTTCCCGGTGCCCGCATTCCTGGTTCAAACAGGCCAGGAAAGAGCCCTCTTTTTTAGTCGTTTTTATAACCATGAAACCAGCGCCGCATGCCGGACAGACCTTGTTCACCGGTTTGTCCCAGGTGGCGAAATCACAGGTTGGAAAACGGTTGCAACCGTAAAAAATTTTGCCGCGCCGGGATGTCTTTTCAATCACTTCGCCGTCGCAGCCCTTAACCGGACAGTTGACGCCGGTTGGCTTGCCGGACCCGTTGGGATTCAGTGAGAGTGTTTGTTTGCAGTCGGGATAGCCGCTGCAGGCCATGAACTCACCGTAGCGGCCGCGTTTGAATACCATCGGGCGGCCGCATTTCTCACAAGTTTTATCGGTGACTTCCTCGGTTGCCGATTCGACGGGCTGGATCTGGCCTTTTTCATCCCGGATGTAGTCGCGGGAGTAGTTGCAGTCGGGATAACCGCTGCAGGCCAAAAAATGGCCGTTCTTACCGACTTTGATGTGCAAGGGCTTGCTACACTGCGGGCAGGAGAGTCCGGTGGGAACGCCGACCCCCTTGACGCTGAGCATCTTTTCTCCGGCCACGTCCAGCTTCAACTTGAATGGATCGTAAAACCGGGTGAGAACCTCAAGAGAGCCGATTTCGGAAGACTCGACCCGATCCAGGTCGTCCTCCATCCGGGCGGTGAATTCGACATTGAAGATTTCGGGGAAGTTGTCCACCAGAAGATCGTTGACGATAAAACCGAGTTCACTGGGGTGAAAATAGCCCTTGGTCCACTGGACGTAGCCCTTATCACGGATGGTGGACAGGATGGCGGCATAGGTGCTGGGTCGGCCGATCCCGTTTTCTTCGAGTTCCTTGACCAGCGATGCTTCGGAAAAGCGGGGCGGCGGCTGGGTAAAGTGCTGTTTGGGGTCCAGCTTCAAAAGCGCCAGCACCATCCCGCGGGCCAGCTCGGGCAGGCTCAGTTCCTGCCGGGCGCCGCCTTGTTCGTCGTCGGCCGATAGGTAAAGTTTCATGAAACCCGCAAATTTGATCGTCGAGCCGGTGGCACTGAATCCGTAATCTCCGGCCAGAATAGATGCCGAGACGTTGTTGATCAGGGCCGGTTGCATCTGTGATGCGATGAAACGTTGCCAGATCAAGCGGTAGAGGGCCAATTGATCAGGTGAGAGGTAGGCGGCGATTTTTTCAGGCGTATTGAAAACCGAGGTCGGACGAATGGCCTCGTGCGCGTCCTGGACTTTCTTTTTATTTTTGAAAAAGCGCGGTTTTTCGAGGACATAATCCGGGCCGAACTGCTCACGGATGAGGTCAAGGGCCTCGAGCGCGGCTTCCATGGCGATGCGGGTCGAATCGGTGCGCATGTAGGTGATCAAACCGACCGGTTCACCGGGACTCAGTTCGATCCCTTCGTAGAGCTGCTGGGCAATGAGCATGGTTTTCTTGGCTGAAAAGCGAAGCTTGCGTATCGCGTCCTGCTGCAGCTTACTGGTGGTAAAGGGCGGTTGCGGGTTGCGCTTGGTGACTTTCTTCTGAACACTGTCGACGACATACTGCCGGTCTTCGAGTCCCTTCAGAATTTCCCCGGCCGCCCTCCCATCTGAGATGGTGATTTTCTTACCCTTTTTCTTCACCAGTTTGGCGGTAAAAGGCGGCGGCGTGTCACCCTTCAGGTGGGCGGTGATCGACCAGTATTCCTCGGGTTCGAAGGCCTGAATGGCGCGTTCTCTCTCACAGATGATTCGCAGCGCTACGGATTGCACCCGGCCGGCGCTGAGGCCGCCCTTGACCTTGCGCCACAGGAGCGGAGAGATGTGGTATCCGACCAGCCGGTCGAGTATGCGTCGGGCTTGCTGGGCTTCGTATTTGTTGTGATCGAGTTCTTGCGGCGTTGCGATTGCTTCCCGGATGGCGTTTTCGGTGAGTTCGTGAAAGAGAACCCGATAAAACTTACGTCCATTTTTCTTAAGGATCTCGGCGGCGTGCCATGCAATCGCCTCTCCCTCGCGGTCAGGGTCCGGGGCCAGGTATACATCGCTGGTGTCCTTGGCCGATTGCTTCAGCTCCTTGATGACGCGTTGTTTACCGGGAATACTGTGATAGTCGGGTTTGAAGCCGTTTTCGACGTCGATACCCATTTCTTTTGCGGGCAGGTCCTTAAGATGCCCGACGGTAGCGGCAATATTGAAATTTTTTCCAAGATATTTTTTAAGGGTTTTGACTTTTGTGGGTGACTCGACGACGAGCAGGGGTTTGGTCACTGCGGAACCTCACAACAATAAAAAGGTTAATAAAAACGTGAACGTTTCCTCTTTGATCAAACTGGATGCTGGCGGCCAGAGGCGGCGCTGATATCTGACCCATCATTCAGTTTAATGATGACGACGGAACGAGGCGTCGTCAACTCTTGCAAAAAAATTGCCCGGGGATTGTTCGACGATACCGTTCAGCTCCAGTTGAAGCAGGATGCTTGCCAGTTTGCCGGGTGCCATGGATAATTTGCGACCCAGATCGTCTATATGGACCGGATAGGGCTCCAGTGCGCCGCACACGATGGCTTCTTCCGTCGAGAGAGCGGGCGGCTCCTTCTTCGTGAACGGGTGGCGATCGGTCGGTCCGGCGCCTTCATAAAGCGGGCCGGCGATTTCCTCAAGGACATCCTGCGCGTTTTCGACCAGCTTGGCACCTTGCTTGATCAGCGTATGGGTGCCGATGCTCTTGAACGACTGGACGCTGCCCGGCACGGCAAAGACCTCTCGGTTCTGTTCGGCGGCCAGACGGGCCGTGATCAGCGAACCACTATTTTTAGAGGCTTCGACGATCACCGTTCCGTAGGACATACCGCTGATGATCCGGTTGCGGATCGGAAAGTTATGCGGTTCAGGCTTGGTCAGCATCGGAAACTCGGACACCACCGCTCCGTTCCGGATGATCGATTGAAACAGTTTGCGGTTTTCGGCCGGATACACTTCTTCCAAACCGCTGCCGAGCACGGCCACAGTGCGGCCGCCGGATTGAAGGGCGCCCTCGTGGGCGGCGGTGTCGATTCCGCGCGCCATGCCGCTGACCACTGTCACACCGCAGGCCGCCAGTTCGGCGCTGAGACGCGTGGCCATCGAGAGCCCGTAACGGGTGGCGATGCGGGATCCCACTACGGCAACGGTCTTGCACTGAGATTCCAGCGTGCCGCGGACGTACAGAAAGGGGGGCGGATCGGGTATCTGAAGCAGCAGTGCCGGATAGTCCGGATCGGTCATGGTAACGATCCGGACGCCTTTTTGCGCGGCAAGTGCCATATCCTGC
>JAQAZR010000232.1:0-10112 GCA_032127235.1 Deltaproteobacteria bacterium | reverse complement strand
CGATCTTGACCCACGCGGCCCACACGAAGACTCCGCCCAGAAAGATGCGGAGCCCCAAGACGGACCATTTTCGATAATCTGATTGTAAATGGTTAGGGAACATATTTGGTAAAGCCCTGCTGGTGGCCGCCTCGAAAAGATCCACCGTGCTTTTCGTAGACTGTTTGCGGCTCTTTTAGCGGCGTGGTGAAAAATCAGCCCCAGGAGCGCTCCGCGGCCGTTTCGCAACGGGTTTTATCCGCTCAGTTCCTGCGCCCTGCGGGTCGCCGAGGCAATCGCTTCGACGATAATGGATTTGAGTCCCTTTTTTTCGAAGACATCGATCGCGGCGGCGGTTGTTCCGCCGGGTGAGGTCACCTTGCGGCGCAATTCTTCGGGCGGCTCACCGGAGGCTTCCAGAAGTTTGGCGGCACCTCTCAGGGTGCCGGCCGCCAGCGAAGCCGCTGCACCGGGTGCGAGTCCCATCTGAATTCCGGCCTCGGTCATCGATTCGACCAGGTAAAATACGTAAGCCGGTCCGGACCCGGAGAGGGCTGTGACGGCATCGAGCGCTTCTTCCTCGAACTCAATAACATCGCCGACCGCCTCCAACAGGGTTCGGGCCGTCCGGGTGTCTTCTTCGGTGACAAAGCGATTGGGACTCATCCCGGAGACGGCGCTGAGCACCAGGGCCGGTGTATTCGGCATAACCCGGATAATGGGCAGGTTCCGGACATCTTCCGCATTCAGAGGAGAATAGAGGATCTCCTCCATTTTGCGGATCGGAAACCCGGCGGCAATGGAGATGACGAGTTTGCGTTCGGGCAACCGGTAGCCTCTCCGACCGGAGACGTCTTTGAGAACCGCCGGTATCTGCTGCGGTTTGACGGCCAGCACCACCATGCGGCAGCTCTGGAAAAGCGCACCGTTGTCATGCAGGACCGTGACGCCGTATTTTTTGTTCAAATAATCGAGCCGCCCCGCATCGACATCGGCGACGCTGATCTTGGCAGCCGGCAACAGGCCGGATTGGATAACCGCCCCGATGAAAGCTTCTCCCATATTGCCGGCACCGATAAAACCGATGGTGACGTCGAATTCAGCCACGGCGAATTTCCTTCTGGCGGACCGTGCGGCAACCGCCGGTTTTTCTTTTACCTTTGGACAACAATGGTCATGTGTGTTAATATATCACATCTAAATGTAACCATAAACTGACCGCTGCCGGGACAAGGTAGCTCCCCGAAACCCGATATGTCAACGCTTTTACACCGCCGTCGGCGATTTTCTCATAAAAGCCCGCTGCGGTCTCGAAGACCTTGACGTGTGTTTCCAGACATCGGGTGCGCCTGATTCGACACGGCCAGTCAACATAAAGGGTCTGACCACCCATGTATTTCGTCGGCTATTTTATCATGGCAGTTGCCAATGTCCTTCACTATGTTCTCTTTTTTTACATGTGGATCATCATCGCGCGGGCTGTACTTTCCTGGGTCAGCCCGGATCCTTACAATCCGATTGTCCGCTTTATCTACAAGGTGACCGAACCGGTCATGTATCAGGTCCGATCCCGGCTGCCGGTGAGTTTCGGCGGCATCGATTTTGCGCCGGTGGTGGTGATTCTGATCATCTATTTTCTTCAGATCTTCGTTGTGAACAGCCTGCTGAGGTTCTCCCAATCGATACTGTAAACAACGCCGGAGCAGGGACAAATGGTCAATCTCACACCCCTTGATATTCAGCAGCAAAGATTCAAGACAAGATTCCGCGGCTTCGACATTCAGGAAGTGGATTTATTTCTGGATCAAATGGCCGATGCGTTTGAATCCCTGTTGAAGCAAAACGAAAATTTAAAAGTGGAGTCCCGCCGGTTGCAGCTCGAGATCCAGGGTTACAAAAACCGGGAGGACGCCTTTAAGCGCGCGCTGCTCAATTCCCAGCGGGTCATCGAACAGATGAAGGAAAACGCCCAGAAATCAGCCGAGCTTATCGTCGCCGAAGCGGAAGTGAAAGCCGAAAAAATCCTCAACAGGGCCCATAACCGACTGGCCCAACTGCATGAGGATATTGCGGAACTCAAGCGTCAGCGGATGCAGATCGAGGTCCAGATCGGTTCGGTGATCGAAGCGCACGGCAAGCTGCTGGAAATCAGCAAAGAAGGCATGAAGGCGATGGACGACGAGGACTCCAAGATCAAGCTGCTTCAGCAGAACAAGGCCTGATCCGCATTGGCTGTCAACCTGTCTGCGATCGGTTGCGGATGCCGGTCGGAAAATGAAAATTCAGCTTTCTCCGGAGTAATTGATGGCAAAAATTGATGCGTTTTTCAAGTTGATGCACGAGCAGGGTGCCTCGGACTTGCACCTCACTGCCAGCCAGCCGCCCTCCCTGAGAATTCGGGGAGACATTGAAAGGATCAAATACAAAGTTCTGGACAACGACGACCTGCGGGGCATGCTGTATGAAATCACCCCGGAAGAAAAGATCAAGGTCTTCGAGGAAACCGGTGATGTCGATTTCGGCTACGAAATCCCCGGCCTGGCCCGTTATCGGGCCAACTTTTTTATGCAGAAAAACGGCGTCGGCGCCGTTTTCAGAGAAATTCCCACCTCTATCATGACCGCCGAGCAGCTCGGACTGCCGCCGGTGATATCAAAACTGGCAACCTTGCCCAGAGGCCTGGTGCTGGTGACAGGGCCTACGGGCAGTGGAAAATCCACGACGCTGGCATCGATCATCGATGTGGCCAACCGCAACCGCAAGGACCACATCATCACCATTGAAGATCCCATCGAATTTGTCCATCAGAGCCAGGGCTGCATCGTGAACCACCGCGAGATCGGCATCCACACGCGCTCTTTTGCATCGGCGCTGCGCGGCGCCCTGCGCGAAGACCCGGATATCATCCTGGTGGGCGAAATGCGCGATTTGGAAACAATTTCGTTGGCGATCGAAGCCGCCTCCACCGGGCACCTGGTTTTCGCGACGCTGCATACCACCAGTGCGGTGAAAACCGTGGACCGCGTCGTCGAGGTGTTTCCCGCCGATCAGCAGGCCCAGGTCCGATCGACCCTGGCCGACGGCCTGCGCGCCATCATCGCGCAGGTGCTCTTCAAACGGATCGATAAAAAAAGCCGTTGTGTGGCGCTTGAGATACTGATCGCCAATTCAGCGGTCCGGAACCTGATCAGAGAGGCCAAGACCCATCAACTGCCCTCCATGATCCAGACCGGAAAAAAGTACGGTATGCAGCTGCTGGATGATGCCATTATGGATTTGTACAAGCGGGGTTGGATCAGCGCCGACGAGGCCTACATAAAGGCCAATGAAAAAGCCAAGTTCAGGCCGTTGTTGACCTCACCGCCCACCGATTTCACCGAAGTTTGATCCGAGGGTGCTGTCATGAAAAAACAGGAAATCGACCATATCCTCACGCGCATGCTCGACTCTCACAAGAACGTTTCCGACCTGAACCTGACCGTTGGCAAGCCGCTGCAGGTTGAAAGCGATGGAGAACTGGTTTCGGTCGAAATGCGGCCGCCTTTCAAGGAGCTGACGCCCTTCCAGACCGAAATCTTCGCCTTAAATCTCATGAACCAGGATCGACGCCTCACGCGAACCTTCCTCACCTCAGGCTCTTGCGATCTTTCCTACTCTCTGCCCGGCAAGGCGCGCTTCCGTGTGAACGTTTTTTCTCAGAGCGGATATTGTTCGATCGTTTTGCGCAAACTGGAATCGAAGATTCCGACAATCGAAGAACTGCACCTGCCCGGAGCCATGTACAAGATCGCCAAGGAAAAAAACGGCATCGTGTTCGTCACCGGCGCTACCGGTTCAGGCAAGACGACCTCACTGGCGGCCATCCTCAACGTCATCAACGAGGATCGCTCGGTGCACGTCGTCACGCTCGAAGATCCGGTGGAATACCAGCACCCCCACAAAAACTCGACCTTTAACCAGCGCGAACACGGGGTTGATTTCGACTCATACGCCAGCGGCCTCAGGGCGGCCCTGCGCCAAGCCCCAAAGGTGATCCTGGTAGGCGAAATGCGCGATCGGGAGACGGTTGAAATCGGCCTGAGCGCGGCTGAAACCGGTCACCTGGTCCTCACGACGCTGCACACCATCGACGCCGGCTCGACCATCAACCGCATCGTGGGTATGTTCAGCACCGAAGAGGAACACCAGGTTCGCATCCGACTCGCCGACACCCTGCGCTGGGTGGTCTGCCAGCGGCTGCTGCCGAAAATTGGCGGCGGACGGGCAGCCACGTTCGAAATCCTTGGCACCAATCTGCGGGTCAAAGACGCCATCATGAACGGAGAATCCGAAGGCAAGACCTTCTACGAAATCATGCAGGTCGGCCAGGCCTTCGGAATGACCACTTTTGACGGGCACATCATCGATCTGTATGAACACGGTCTGATAACCGAGGAAACCGCACTGGCCTTTGCTTCGCGCAAAGGCATCGTGGGGCGCGGCATCGATTCGCTTAAAAGCGCCCGGGGCGAGGCGACCTCGGACATCGACAAGCTCGAACTCGATCGCAGCTACAAGATCAACTGACGGAAACAGCCCGGTAACGCCAAATAATACCGCGGGTTTTCACAGGAGGGAGTCGAATCGGTTTTATGGAAATTACGTGCGAAAATTGCCAGAGCAGATTCAAACTGCCGGATGAAAAAGTTCCGGCCGGAAAGGCCACCCGCCTGTCATGCCCGAAGTGCAAGGGCCAGATAACGGTTGCCCCTCCCAGCGGCCCCGGCAGTCTTTTGAAAAACGGCCTGGAGGAGACCGGCTACGATGCTTCCGAAAAGCCGTTTGACTTCATCGAGGAAGAAGGCAACACGGCTCTGGCGTGTGAGTCCGATCCGGCGATGCTCAAAAAGATCGTCGACACGCTCAATCTCCTCGAATACCACGTAACGGTATCGGAGAGCGGACGGGATGCACTCAAGAAGATGCGCTATCACCAGTATGACTTGGTGGTGATCAACGAGGCCTTTCATTGTACCGGCCCCGATACGAACATGGTGTTGCTGTATCTCGAACGGCTCAACATGAGCGCGCGCCGGGACATATACGTCACCATGATCAGCAGTCAATACCGGACGATGGATCAAATGATGGCCTTCCGGCACAGCGTCAACCTTATCGTCAATTCCAAAAATATCGACGATATCGGCAAAATCATTCAGCGCGGTCTCACCGACCATGATTTTTTTTACCGTGTCTTCAAGGATACCCTGAAAGAGGTCGGACGGGCGTAACAGTTGGGCCCGTTGAGCCGGTTGAGGCCGTTGAGCCAGTTAGCCGGTGCGATCGGTATAGCTTAAGAACCTGTCCAATCGTGACACGAGATGCGCTTTATATAAAAGGCCACGAGTTTACTTTTTCCAGTTCATCCAACGACCTAACCGGCTAAACGGGCCAAACGGGCTCAACCGGCCCAACGGTCAATCCATCCCCATCTGCGCTTCAAGTCGGCGGATCTCTTTTTCAATGGTTTGGCGTTCCCTATCGGAAAGTTCCGGGACGTTGAGGCGCTTTCTGAGCCCCAGGAGAATCATCTCTTCCCGGTATTGACGGCAAGTGTACCGTGAGTCGTCGGACATCTGTCTCAAAGTGGCTTGAAAGTTTAATCTGTTTTACGACCGCTCGCACCAGCTTAACGGGCCAAACGGGCTCAACCGGCTAAACGGGCTCAACCGACTAAACCGGCTTAACGGGCCCAACCGACTAACCGCCCTGCCCCATCTCGGCTGCGATGATTCGCAGGCCATCGAGGGTCAACAGGGGTTCCACCGCTTCGATCGTTTCCGACACATCTCGCATCAGTTCCGCGAGTCCACCGGTCGCGATGACTCTTGGTGCCGATCCCATCTCGCCTCTCATCCGTCGTACCATGCCGTCCACCAAGGCGGCATACCCGTATATGATCCCGGATTGAATGCTAGCGGCGGTGTCTTTTCCGATGACGCTGGCAGGTGCACGATAAATTTCGACCCGGGGCAATTTCGAAGCTTTCATGAAGAGCGCCTCGGCGGCAATCATGATGCCCGGGCTGATTGCACCGCCAAGGTATTCACCGTTCTCCGATATGCTGTCGAAGGTGGTCGCCGTCCCGAAATCAATGACGATCAGGCTCTGCCGGTACTTTTCGAAGGCTGCCACCGCGTTGACGATCCGGTCTGCTCCGACATCTGAAGGGTTGCGGTAGTGGATCGGCATGCCGGTGTATGAAGCCGGATTCACCCACAAAGGCGGATAACCCAGATATTTGCGGCAAAAAGAATCGAGAATGGTGACCATCGGCGGCACCACGCTGGAGATGATGGTCCGATCGATCTGATCGGGTCGAATCCCACTTTGCGCGAAGAGGCTGGTAATGATGATGTTGACCTCGTCCTCGGTTGTATTTCGCTCGGTGCGCAGCCGCCAGTCCTTGATCAAACGCCGGCCGTCATAAACACCCAGGACCGTATTGGTGTTTCCGATGTCAATCACAAGCAGCATTGCCGCAACTTCCTTTCGTATACTCGATTTCAAACGTCCAAGATCGCATCGATGATTTTGACGGCTGCACGCGCACTGGCGACCTCGTGCACGCGCACGATGTGAGCACCACGCAAGGCCGCGGCGCACACCACCGCCAACGTGCCGGTTCCGACAATCGTCATGTCGGGCCGGATCTCCTCTTCGGGGTTTTCCTTGAGCAGGTTGCGGATAAAGGCTTTCCGGGAGGGGCCGATTAAAATGGGCAGGTCTATTTCTTTCAGCCGTGCGAGGTTTTTTATGAGCAGAAGGTTGTGGTCGACCGTTTTGCCGAAACCGATGCCCGGGTCGATGATGATTCGATCGCGCGCGATGCCGCCCTTTTCAGCCTGGTTTACGGTCTGAGCCAGAAAAGCCACGATTTCCGCCACAACATCGTGATATGCCGGCGTCACCTGCATCGTTTGCGGTGTGCCCAGCATGTGCATCAGAATTACCGGAACGCCGCTTTCCGCCGCCACCCCTGTCATTTCGGGATCGCGTCGCAGGGCGCTGATGTCGTTGATCATTGCGGCCCCGGCCGCGAGCGCCGGGCGGGCGACGGCAGCCTTGGCGGTGTCGATCGAAATCGGCACCTCTACGCGCTGGGCCAGCGTTTCGATCACCGGAATCACCCGCTCCAGCTCGACTTCGACCGGCACCGGATCGGCGTAGGGCCGGGTGGACTCACCGCCGATGTCGATGATGTCCGCGCCCTCCCGAACCAGGCACTCCGCTTGAGCAACGGCCGCATCGCGCGCAAGGAATTTGCCGCCGTCTGAAAAAGAATCCGGTGTGACGTTCACAACCCCCATGATGCAGGTCCGCCGGCCGAGCGCAAGTGAATACCGACCCCATTTCAGATCATAACATCGTCTGGCACTCATCAATCGTTTCGGTTATCCAGTCAGTCGAGGGTGTTGAAGAATAGCTCGGCCATCTCGCTCCCCTGAAGGCGGCTCAACGAGTTCATTTTTCTTTGCGCGAAAAAGGGCCGCAGAGAGGTCGACAATGTTTTCGATGTTGTCTCTTTCAATGGCATATGGCGTCGTCTCGAAGCGGGATTTTGCCGTACCCCCCCCGTGCAAGGGCATCCGGGTGCCCCTGCTATCGATCGACTCACCGGGAATCAGGTTGGCGACTGGGTCGAATTGCCTTCCTCGGTGTTGCCGTCGAGATCGGGTTTGGCCGCGGAAGCCGCCTCAGATGCCGGTGCAGCTGGTTTACTCTCATTATCGTCGACTTTATGGGAAGGGAGCTTGATCCCGGGTCTCAGCGAAAAGATCAGCTCATCGAGTTCCTTGCCGAGTACGGTCTCCTTTTCCAGTAGCAAATCCGCGAGCTTGTGAAGAATGTCCAAATTACCCTCGAGAACCTGCTTGGCACGCTTGTAGGATGAATCGATCAATTTGTGGATTTGCTCGTCGATTTTCTGGGCGGTAGTTTCCGAGTAATCCCGGTGTTGGGAAATCTCGCGCCCCAGGAAAACAGGCTCCTCGCCCTTGGCATAGGAAAGCGGCCCCAGCTCGCTCATGCCCCAGTTGCGAACCATCTGTTCGGCCAGAATGGTCGCCTGTTTGATATCGTTGGCGGCTCCGGTGCTGATGCGGTTGAAGACGATTTCCTCGGCCACTCGGCCGCCGAAAGCGACGGAGAGCTCGTTTTCCAGCTGATCCTTGTATTTGAAGTCGCGCTCCTCGGGCAGGAACCAGGTCACACCGGCCGCCCGTCCTCTGGGAATGATCGTGATCTTGTTGACCGCATCGGTCTCGGGTAGAAAGCGCGCCACCAACGCGTGCCCGCCCTCGTGATAGGCGGTGGTCTTGCGGTCCTCCTCCTTGATGACTTTCGACTTGCGCTCCAAGCCCATGTAAACCTTGTCCTTGGAGTCCTCGAAATCGAACATATCGATCTTTTCCTTGTTGCGCTTGGCTGCCAGAAGCGCCGCCTCATTGACCAGGTTTTCCAGATCGGCCCCCGAGAAACCGGGAGTGCCTTTTGCGAGAATTAGTGCGTTCACATCGTCGGCAATCGGTGTCTTGCGCATGTGCACGCGCAGGATCTTTTCACGGCCCTTGATATCGGGCAGTGTCACAACCACCATGCGGTCGAAGCGACCGGGACGCAGCAGGGCCGGATCGAGGACGTCCGGACGGTTGGTGGCCGAAATCAAGATCACCCCCTCGTTCGATTCGAATCCATCCATTTCCACCAGCAACTGGTTGAGGGTTTGCTCCCTTTCATCGTGGCCACCTCCCAAGCCGGCGCCCCGGTGTCGACCGACCGCGTCGATTTCGTCGATAAAAATGATACAGGGCGCGTTCTTCTTGCCTTGGACGAAAAGATCGCGTACCCGCGAGGCCCCGACGCCGACAAACATTTCAACGAAGTCGGAGCCGCTGATGCTGAAGAAAGGCACTCCGGCCTCCCCGGCGATGGCCCTGGCCAGAAGGGTTTTACCGGTCCCGGGTGGCCCCATCAACAGCACCCCTTTGGGGATCCGGCCTCCGAGGCGGGTGAACTTTTTGGGGTCCTTCAGAAACTCGACGATTTCAAAGAGCTCTTCTTTGGCCTCGTCGATCCCGGCCACGTCATCGAAGGTCACTTTGGTTTGTCCATCCGACATCAATCGGGCGCGGCTCTTACCGAATGAAAGCGCCTTGCCGCCGCCGCTTTGCATTTGGCGCATAAAAAAAATCCACACTCCGATCAACACCAGCATCGGAAACCACGACACGAGCACGGACATGTACCAAGGATTTTCAGCCGGCGGTTTGGCCTGAATCGCCACTTTCTTCTGCCTCAAAATATTGATCAGATCCGCATCCTGGGGGGCATAAACCTTGAAACGATTGCGGTTGGAATCGGTAACGTAAAGTTCCTGCCCCTGAATGACGACCTCAGAAACGCGTCCTTCATCGACCATGCTCAAAAATTCGGTGTAGCCGATGCTGGTTTCCGAAATTTGCTGATGATTGAAAAGATTGTAGAGCATGATCATCATCAACGTAATGACCAGCCACAGCGCCAAATTTTTGTAAAAAGGATTCAAATGATCCTACCTCCTGCTGAAAGATTGCCCGTCGGAAGATTGAATAGCGGTGCATTTCAACGTTCTTTAGGCTTTACGAAAAAATCGCCCCATCGTCATCGGCCATCAAAGAAAATTTGTCAACTGTTTATCGGCCGCAGTGCGCCTTTTTGACGACATACGAACCATCATAAATTAATCACGATCACCTGCTAAACAAGTTATCTCCGCCCGCAGAATTTCCCGCGTGGCCGGGGTCACGTGACAGTCTTCCGCCATCCGATGCCCCATCAGCCAGATGATACGGCCCCCACTCAGCAGAACGGGACAGGCCCGACGCTTTTCCCTGGGCACCTTGTGATCGATAAAGTATTTCTTGATCTTCTGAGTACCCTGCAGACCGAACGGCCTGAAGCGATCGCCCGCGCGAACATTGCGAAGCGTGAGCGGAAAAATCAAGCTATCTATATCAAAAAAAGCCACTTGCTGTCCAGCTTGGCGAAGATTTGCAGAAGCTCCGGCAGCGACAGTCGAAAAAATGACCCGATAATCGATTTCTGCGACCGTG
>JAQAZR010000231.1:0-9026 GCA_032127235.1 Deltaproteobacteria bacterium | reverse complement strand
ATTCAAGTCTGTTGAGGCCGAGCGATGATCATTAAATGCTGGGGATCCCGCGGATCGATACCCGTTTCCGGAAAAACCTACCTCAAGTACGGCGGAGACACCACCTGCATCGAAATTCGAACCCAGAGTGGTGACATCATCATCATCGATGCCGGAACAGGCATCCGCCGTCTCGGCAATCAGCTCATAAAAGAAAAGCGCCGACAGTTCCACTTCATCTTCACCCATGCCCACTGGGATCACGTCATGGGATTTCCTTATTTCAAGCCGCTCTATTTAAAAGACTCCGAATTTCGGATGCACCGCTGCCCCTTTCACAGTAAGTTTGTGGAAACAATACTGTCCAAGGTCATGGCGCCGCCTAATTTTCCCTTGAAATACTCAGATATCAATGCCCGGATGATATACGAAGAAGCATGCCCGACCGATTTCGAAATCGGATCGGTGAGAGTGGTCCCCATTCCGCTCAGCCATCCCAACGGCGGCAGCGGATACAAGTTCATCGAAGCAGACAAGACCTTTGTCTTTTTGACCGACAATGAACTGGGATATATTCACCGTGGTGGTCGAGCATATCGAGACTACCTCGACTTTTCAAAGGAAGCCGACCTCTTGTTCCACGACGCCGAATACACCCCGCCGGAGTATGCAACCTTCGTCGAGTGGGGCCACTCGGTGGTCACCGACGTTCTCCGGCTGGCGGGTGAAGCCGGCGTCAAGCAGCTCGGTCTGTTCCACCTCAACCAGGACCGCACCGATCGGGCCATGGACAAAATTGTCGCCGACTGCCGCAAAGGGATTGCGGCGGCGGGCCACCGCCTGAAGTGTTTCGGGGTGCGGTGTAACGCAAAATTCGAGCTCTGATCCAAGCGCAAGCAAATGAGGAGCTCATCCAAAAATAACATCCCGTTGCATGACTTGATCAAAAAAGCGGCCGGCGACCTGACGACGGCAAAATATGGGATCGCCTTGACCGGGGCGGGCATTTCGGTGGAAAGCGGAATCCCCCCCTTCAGAGGCAAAGGCGGCGTGTGGGAAAAAATCGACCCGATGGAATATGCCCACATCGATGCCTTCATGAGCGACCCGGCCAAGGTCTGGGATGTTCTCATCCGAGGCATGAAAGACGTGGTCGATCAGGCACTGCCAAACGATGCCCACAAGGGTCTCGCACGCCTGGAAGAACTGGGGATCATCAAAACGATCATCACCCAGAATGTCGACGGTCTGCACCAGGCTGCGGGTAGCACCGACGTCATCGAGTTTCACGGCAATTTCGCCTGGCAGTCTTGCCTCGATTGCGGCCGGCGCTGCCCGACCCGCACGGTCGAGATGGACCGACTCCCCCCGCGGTGCACCTGCGGCGGCATCCTGCGGCCCGAATGTGTTTTTTTCGGCGAACAGATCCCGCCCCGACATCTCGACCGCTCCCAGCTCCTCGCACTGCAATGCGACGTCATGTTGGTCATCGGCACCTCGGCAACGGTGCAACCGGCGGCAACCATACCGATCATCTCCAAGCACTCCGGCGCTCGGGTGATCGAAATCAACACCGAACCGACGCCGCTGACACACAGCGTCAGCGATTACTTGATCGCAGGCCGAGCCGGAGAAGTGATGCACCGTATCGTAGCGGAAGTGGAGCGGAAAAAAAGACAGGGCTGACGGCCGCCGGTCGGGACGCACACCGTGGTCCTCCCGCCGGATCCGCCACTGAGGCCGGAAACCGACGCCCTCCTGATTGAACCGAAGCGCCTTGTCATTACACTAGAAAAAACAGATGCATCATCGCGAAGAAGGCTGGGTCAAGATTCTGACAATCCCCTCCCCGAGCCTGCAGAACAACACGGCCGACGCCGATCGTCTGATCGAGGCATTGAAAAACCGGTTGGCGACCCCGCGACTCGAGCTGGCGATCGACCTGGAACTGCTGCAGCGTCTCCCTTTTATTCTGCGCCAAGAAGACAGCGAGGTTTGCTGCACACTCTTCAAAGACCACGGCCGTTGGGTGCTGGTCGATTTGCAGCCCCTGCACAGCGCAAAGCCGCCGGCAGGTCTGGCCGTCGATCTGGGCACCACTCGGGTCGTACTGCGGATAGTGGACCTTTCCAGCGGCGCGCTGTTGGGAGAATCGGCTTTCGACAACCCTCAAATCGACATCGGTCCCGACATTCTCACGCGTATCCACTATGCCGATCGGCCGGGCGGTCTGCAACAGTTGCAACAAATGATCTGCGAAGCGGTCAACCGGCAGATCATCGCGCTCTGCCATTCCTGCTCGCGACTGCCGGAAGAAATCCTCCTGATCGCCGTGGCCGGCAACACGACCATGACACACCTGCTCCTGGGGCTGAGCCCGCACTGGATGATCCGGGAGCCCTATATTCCGGTCACCAATCGCCCTGGCCTGGTCCCGGCCGTTTCTCTCGGTCTCCAGGTAAATCCGCAGGCCAGGGTGTTCGTCTTTCCCAATATCGGCAGCTACTTCGGCGGTGATTTGATCGCCGGAATCCTTTACTCGGGTCTCCACCGGGCGGATGAACCGGCCTTGCTGGTCGATGTCGGCACCAACGCTGAGGTTGTGCTCGGCAACAGCCAGTGGTTGATTGCCTGCGCCGGTGCCGCCGGCCCGGCTTTGGAAAGCGGGGTGACCCGCATGGGCACGCTGGCCGCACCCGGTGTCATCGATCGCGTGTGCTTCGACCGCACGGCAAAGCGTTTCGAAATTCACACGATCTCGGACCGGCCGCCGCACGGCATTTGCGGATCGGGCTTGATCGACCTCGCCGCCCAGCTCTTTCTCGGCGGTCTGATCGACTTCCACGGCCGAGTTCAACCGCGGGCGTGCGGCAATCGACTGAGTGACATCGACGGCATCGAGCACCTGATCGTGGTGCCGGCCACAGACTCGGCCACCAGCAAAGCCCTGACCATCAGTCAAACGGATCTCGACAGCCTCATCCGCTCTAAAGCCGCCATGTATACGATTCTTGAGACCATCACGGGCACGGTCGGCATCCGACTGGAGGATATCGCTACGTTCTACGTCGCCGGCACTTTCGGCACTTTCATCCAACCGGCCTCGGCCATCGGCATCGGCATGCTGCCGGACCTGCCGCTGAAGACTTTCAAGCCGCTGGGCAACAGTTCCCTCGGCGGCGCCACGTTGCTTCTGAGCTCGGATTGTCGCATGGAAGAAATCGACCGGATTCGGGACCGCATCACCTATCTCGAGCTCAATGTCAACCAGGATTTCATGAACCGCTTTTCGGCGGCCAAGTTCCTGCCCCACACCGACCGCAGTCGTTTTCCATCCGTTCACCCGCCCGCCGGTCTTTGAAAAATAGACATTTCAAAATGTGGCGTTGTTTTTGAGCGAGCCCTTAGCGTTCTATGAGGAAGAGGTGAATAAATCTGGGGTCGAGATCTGCTGTATCGACCTGGCCGTACTCCTCTTCTATTTCGAGAAACAAGTTCTCCAGCACCGGCCCGAGCCTATCGGTGATCTCGTGGGACCGCATTCCGGTCAGCCCGCAGAGCCACGAAAGGAAGGATTGCTTCATGACCGGCGCGACACGGCGCGGCCGCTTATTGCTCTGCCAGAGCTTTTCGAAAAACAGACTGAATTCGGCCCTGGTCAGAAACCGATTTTTCTCGGTGCAGCCGACCCGGTCGAGCGCCCAAAGGGTCAGCATCAGGTTTTTATAGATTAAAAACCGACGCGCAGACAGCAATTCCGGCGCTATGGTCAGCAGCGAGAAGAGGTGGTCGCAGGCCATGACGGCATCCAGCGCCGCGGCTGTCTGCCGCAGTTCGTCAACGGTGCTGAAATCCCGGTACATGCGGCCGGATACATAATTGTCGAAGAATATCGGTTTCTTGACCAGCAAACCGCCCAGAACGCCCAGCCAATCCTCGCCCCAAAACGTCAGGGAAAGTCCCTGGCCGGCAAACCAGGATCGATCCAGCCAACGCTGAGCGCGCCATTTCAATTCGAGCACCCGCCCATAACCGACCCTGAAAATATCGGACAACGGGTGACGTTGAACCAAAGCCGCCGACAGATGGGTGACCGAATGGCCGTTTGCCTCTGTTTCGGCCGCTAAGGTCTCCAGGCCAATCGACAGGAAGCCGTCGGCCTTTTTCACCACCGCCCGCAGGTCGTCTTTGCCGTGAACCGGGGCAAAATCGGCCGCGATGATCCGATTGCAAAGGCCGGCGAATTCGGTCTGCAGTTGCTCCAAAACAGTCCCGGTCTCGATTTGGGCCAGCGCACCGGAAAAGATGCTGCCGCTTTCGAGCACTCCCGCCGGGTAGAGAGGAACGGGCACACTGATCTCGGCCGCCGTTCGGGGCAGAATCTTATGGTTTCGTCCGGATAGTTGCCGCGAAGTGAGCGGTTGATAGACACCCACGGCCTCTTCGAAGGGAAGGAAACCTTTCTCTGACAGTCTGACGTTTCGCAGACGGTAGGCCTCTTCTTCGCTTTCGGCCGGCATGGTGTAAGCCGCCTCCAGCAGTAGTGTCTGGTAGACAACGTGGTCAAAGGCCGCTAAGCTTTGAATCAATTTCGTCAGGAAAACACGATAATCCTTTCTCTCGATGTCGCCAAGTTCCGATTCGGAGGCAAAGAGCGGACCGGTGATCCGCACATAGAAGACACTGTCGAGCGTAAAGAAGTCTTCCCCGAACTCTGATGGATCCTGATCGTGTTCGCAGACTCTCACCTCGATGTTCTTGAAGAGAAACAGCGTGAGCAGTTCGGTTTTTTGTTCGATCAGCCATTTGATCGTTCGTCGGGCGTCGGCCCGGTAGAGCAGATCGAACCACCGGGTCAGCGCCGCCGCCTCGATGCGGTCCCGGTGCCAGGTCTCGATGTCCAGCACGTATTCCCACTGCCGCTCGGAAGCCAGTGCCAGCAGCGGCAGGGCGTCTTCGGCTCCGATGTCGTGAATCAGTAAAAAGAGATCCTGCTCCGGGAAGGAATGCACCAGGGCCGCCGGTTGAGCCGACTCGAGAATTCGCTGCATCGTTTTTTCCGGCGGCAGTGTCAGCAGTTCTTTTCTCTGATGGTTCAGATCTGCAATGCGGGCCGATATTTTCTTGTCTGAGGTATCTTTCATCGTTCTCGTCAAATCTCGTCGTGTTCGACGCCGCCGGGGGCGAATTTCAACAGCAGGAGCATACCGGGAACAGCAATCAGCGCACAGAAGATAAAAAAAGACTCCCAGCCGAGAAACTTGGCCAGAAAACCGGTGGGCGCGGCGGCGATGACGCGGGGGACGCCCATCAGGCTCGACAGCAAGGCGTACTGGGTTGCGGTAAACTTCTTGTTGGTAATGCTGGCCATGAAGGCGACAAAGGCGGCCGTACCCATACCGCTGCTGAGGTTTTCAAACGTCACCACCCCGGCCAGCCAAGGCAGACTGTGCCCAATGCGGGCCAGCACTGCAAAACAGCCGGTGGAGGCCGCTTGCAGGAAGCCGAAAATCCACAGACTGCGATGAATGCCGATGCGGATCATCAAGACGCCGCCGATGACACTCCCGGCGATGGTGGCCCAAAAGCCGAAGAGCTTGACGACCGCGCCGATCTCCGATTTTGAGAATCCGAGGTCCAGGTAAAAGGGGATGGTCATGGCAGTGGCCATCGAGTCGCCGATCTTGTAAAGCAGAATAAACCCGAGCATCCATAAGGCACTGCTGCGGTTGAAGTACTCGATCAAAGGCTCGATCGCGGCTTCCTTGAGGCTTGCAGGCGTTCCGGACGGTGTCTCAGGTTCCGGTGTCAGAAGGGTGGTCGCCACGCCGGGCAGCAGGCAGGCGGCCATGACGAGATAGACAGCGGGAAACGGCATGTGGTCGGCCATGATCAGACCGCCGCCCGAAGCCAGGAGCATACCCAGCCGATAGCCGTTGATGTAAAGCGACGAGCCCAGGCCGAGTTCTTCATCAGCCAAGTCTTCCCGTCGGTAGGCATCCACCACGATATCCTGGGAGGCACTGAAAAAAGTGACCAGAAGGGCGGTACTCGCCACCAGCCAGGGGTTCCGGGCCGGATCGGTCAACGCGAGTCCGACGATGGCGCTCATAAGCGCCAACTGGATGACCAGCAACCAGCCTCTCCTGCGGCCCAGGAAAGGCAAGGTGAAACGGTCCACGAAAGGGGCCCAGAGAAACTTAAGCGTATAAGGAAGCCCGACCAACGCCATCAGGCCGATGACGGTCAGGTCTACGCCTGCCTCCTTCATCCAGGCCTGCAGAAGACTCACGGTGAGCAGCAGGGGCAGTCCGCAGGCAAAGCCCATCAAAAGCGCCACGAGCATGCGCCGGCTGAAGACGACCCTCGTCAAGGTGGGGCGTCCACCATTCAATCTCCGGGCGGTCGTCATGGCGGACTCCCATGTCTTAAAGCAGCCGCTTGCCTCAAACGCCCGGGTTCGCTTTCAGCAGGTCGGCAGGTGTGACCTTGGAACCATATTTTTCTTTCAGTGCCAACAACCCGTCACGCTGCTCGTTCAAAACCTCGAACAACTGCCGGGGCAGGCTATCCTCCTTTCCGTAAGCGTTTATCTGCAGTTCGATACGGGCCAGAATGTTGTCGATGTAAAGTGAGAACTGCTTGATATAGAGGTCTTGCGGGTAGTCCTTGTCGATAATCTCCTTGAAGAGCTTCTTCAGATCCTCGTATTTGGGGAGATATCCGATGGGGGTGTCGATGGCCGACACCTCACGGTGAGCCCTCCGGTCCAGCCACGCCAGCCAAACCTTGACGTCCCGTTTTTCGCCAAGCAACTTCATGGATGTGCCCCCCCGGGCCGCGTCTGTCAGGAAGTAGTTCAATCCGGCCATGATCGGTTTCTTGTCGTCGGATAAGCCCTTATGGCCGAAAAACCGGAACTGGGCATCCATGTAGTCCCCCAGGGCCCCCGGTATAAACGGTGCATTGGCCCACGGGGAACGTCGAACGCCGGTGGCACCGACCTCCGTGGCAGTAGCGGCTGAAACGATGCAGGCACCGATCACCACCCCTTGATCGGAATTTTTAGCCACCCAGACTGGCGGCATGGTGTCGCTGTCGCGACCGCTGTAAGTGACCACGCGCGTTTCGACGCCCGCGGGGTCTTCAGCGGCCGATGAATAATTGTCCAAGGCCGATGATGCCAGCGTGCAGCGGGAGTTGGGATGAGAAAGCGGGATCGGTTTGCCGTTTTTAACGACCATTCCCCGCTCCCAGGGGCCTTGGAAGTTAATCCCCCTGCTGGGATTCTCACCATTGCCTGTCCACTGGGGCTGACCGTTTTCATCGATCAACACGTTTGACCAGATCACCTCTGTGCCGGGATTTCGGAGGCACTTCATCAGCAAGGGGTCGCCGTCCCAGTTGACGTCCGCGACGATCCCGAAGATGCCGCACTCCGGGTTGACGGAGCGGACGCTGCCGTCGCTGGCGATCCACATCTGAGCCAAGTCATCTCCCACAAAGTGATTTCCGGCCATGGCCGTGGTGGTTTTACCGCATCCACTGGGAGCGGCACCGGCGACCCAGGTGATGCGACCGCCCGGGCCGTCGATCCCGGTTATAAACATGTGTTCGCTGAGCTCATTGCCACGGTTTTCGTAAATCGCCTTATCGACCGAAAAACGATGGTTCCCCTTTTTGAGCAGCAGGGTGTTGCCGGCATAAGTGCAGTTGATACTGTATGTGGCCTGATAGCTGCGATCCATATATACCCGCGCGCTCGGCAGGTCTTCCGGACGGTTCAAGCCTTGACTGTGAATGTTGGTATAAAAATGACCGAGACATTTTACTTGTTCATCGAAATGGTCAAAGGCATTGCGGTAGAGAATTTCGGCGCTGTGCGAGACATAGGCCGAACTGGTGATCTCGAGCGCCGGATTCGAGACCGGCGCACCGACCGGACCACGCAGGTAGAAGCCGACAATCATCGTCATGCCGGCCATGATGCCGGACATCTTGTCGCGGATGTCGTTAAGAGCCTCGTGCCGGTCGATTTTATTGGCCAGCGTACTGACCAGGTCCCCCGGATTGGTGAAGTAGAAGGTCCGATCGATGATTCGGCCTTGCTCCTCTCTGAGATCGTAGTGAATGGTGTGTCCCGGCATGGGCAGCTTCGACTCTTCGCCTCTTTCGAGAGCCAGGTCCCGGATGAACTGCCGGTCGGATTCGGTTCCCGTGTTGATGAACACGTGCTCCGGCCGGCACATGGCAAGGGCATTGGCAATTTTCAGCTTAACTTCGGGATGCTTGATCCGTTGCAGCCGCGAAAATTGTTCGGCATCCAGTTTTTCTTCGAACAGCCGCGCAGCGGCCTCCGGGGTTTTGATCCCGCCGATTTCAACGATAATGTCGATTCCTTCCCTTTTCTTCATCATAGAGCAACTCCCTCTGCAAATACGGTGTTGAGGATCACAAATTCGATAACTCGAACAAAATGTCGCGCATTGGGGTCTGTCTTCTGCCTTGAGTTACGGCCCGCATACGTAAAGTTTGCAACATTCGACGCACCGTGAACACAAACCAATATCCTTCGACATTTTGGTCAATTTATTTCGTCTCCGATCCTTAGTGGAATTTTTCTAAAACCGGCATGTGTTGTCGAATCCAGATTAGAACTTTCTCCATTTCGCGTTTCAGCTCCGCCAGAGCTTTTCCCCGGTGACTGATGTTGCTTTTTTCTGTGCGGGTCAATTCGGCAAACGTTTTTTTCAACGGGGGGTAATAGAAGATCGGATCGTAACCAAAACCATTGCAACCGACCGGCTTCTCGGCAATCAACCCCTCGCAGCGGGCTTCGTATGTCAAGGCCTGTCCGGTCGGCACGGCAATCGAGATGACGCACTCAAAGGCTGCCCGGCGGTCGTTTTTGCCTTCCATCTCTGCCAGCAACCGGGCACAGCGGTCGGCGTCAGTGGCGTGATCTCCGGCAAAGCGCGCGGAATATACGCCTGGTGCGCCGCCAAGGGTTTCGACGATCAAGCCGGAATCATCGGCCAGCGCCGGCA
>JAQAZR010000230.1:0-4770 GCA_032127235.1 Deltaproteobacteria bacterium | reverse complement strand
CAGTCATAAGCTTTGCCTCTGGGACGGAAAAACCGCAATGCAGATAGCAGGGAACGCTCGGCCATTTGACACCTCCTGGACAGCAGGTTGGTTAGAAGAAGGTTTAAGGTTCAGGGTGTAAGGTTCAGGGTTCTGGGTTGTCGGTTCAGGGTCACTGCAAATACTCCTTTTCGAGGTTTTCCAGCATGCGATGAAATTCAGCGTGTCTTCCAATCCCGATCTCCTCGGTTTCCAGCCTGTCGAAGCCTTTATTCAGCTCCGACAGCGTATCTTTTGGGAGATGCCGTTCGGCGATGGAAAAAAGCACGTTATTTTCCTTCTCGATATGCCGGTTCAACAAATCGATATAAGCTTTTGCCGCTTCGCTGAACCGCGTCGCAGCAGCCGCAACACCTTGACGATGCTGGGTCATCGCAGCCCTCATAGCCCCGACCAGTTCGCGTCCCTGCCGATGTTCAGCGAGCATCACGCCGATCGGCCCGCCCTCATTGCCCACACCGACCTCCTCCAGCGCCGGGAAAAGCAGTTTTTCTTCTTTACCATGGTGACACTTGTCGACGAATACGCCGAAGAATTCCAAAAGGGCATCGATGTGGTCGCCGTTGGCGATCTTGCCGCTCCGGTCGATGTCGGTGTTGATTTTTTCCAGAACGCGCAGGGTCAACCGAACGGCCTCGTGTTCCTCTGTCAGATCTTTGATAGGGTCCATTTTAAGGTCTCCTATTCAGAATCCAGGGACGGCAACCACCGCTGCCGCCGTGCGAATGGGTTCTGAGTTCAAAGGTTCTGGGTTCAGGGTTCTGGGTTTCGGGTTCAGGGTTCCAAGTTCACCGTTCAGGGTTTAGGGTGCTGCGTTCAATATCCAAGGACCCAAACAGGTTTGTCATTTTGAATTTTGGTCATTGTGATTTATTTGTTATTTGCTATTTATGATTTGGAATTTGTAGAAGCTTAAAAGTGTTTGTTACACGATCAGACTGGGCGGCCAGCGGCGTCGCTGAACCCAGAACCCTGAACCTTTGAACCTCTGAACCTTGGTGGCCCCCCGGGCCACTATGCTTTAACAGAGCAACATGAATGCCAATTAAATAAACCATAATAAATCAAAACTTTATCCGTATCGTTATCTTTTATACATCATTTTTCTGTTGTCAGTTCGACAACGGCGTTGTACTTATTACAGCATGGATCAAATCGACATACTTACAAAAATCGCTTTGGATTTAACATCCGCACTGGACGCCAAGAGTCGCTATCTGCGCCTTCTGGAGGGTCTTAGGAGAGCGATTCCCTATGATGCCGCTGCGCTGCTCCGGGTGGAAAAGGATGTTCTCAGCGTGAAAGCTGCCGTGGGACTTTCTGAAGATACCATGGGGCGTCGCTTTCACCGCAAAGATCATCCGCGGCTGGACATGATCTGCCATTCTCGGGAGCCGATTATTTTCCCAAGTGATTCCCCGAGCCCCGACCCGTTTGACGGCCTGCTGGCAGACCAGACCCTGTCGAGCAAAAGAATTCATTCTTGTCTTGGCTGCCCTTTGTATGCGGACGACGAATTGATCGGTGCGTTAACAGCCGATGCCGTAGACGGCAAGGCCTTCGATTCTTTGGACATGCGGTTTTTAAGTGCAATCGGCGCCTTAGCGGGTGCCGAAATGCACACGACGGATTTGATGCGGGCACTCGAAATCAGCGCCGAAAAAATGGGGCTTATCGCCAAAGACCTGATGCACGAAGTTCTTCTGGATAAGGGGAAAAAGATGCTCGGCGCCAGCAAGGCGATGGATCGATTGCGCAGGGAAATCGATCTGGTGGCGCGATCTGATTTTTCGATTTTGATAACCGGTGAAACGGGTGTCGGCAAAGAACTGGTGGCAAGAGCGATTCATTCGGCGTCTCAGAGGAGCGATCTGCCGTTGCTGTACGTAAACTGTGCCAATTTGACGGAAACCCTGGCTGAAAGTGAACTCTTCGGCCACACGAAGGGCGCTTACACGGGCGCCGCAACCGAGAGGATCGGCAAATTCGAGCTCGCCGACGGCGGGACCCTGTTTCTCGATGAGATCGGCGACCTACCAATGTCTGTCCAACCCAAACTGCTGCGTGTTTTGCAGGAAGGTGAGGTTCAAAAGCTCGGCACAGCCAAAGTAAAACACGTCGATGTCCGTATCTTGGCAGCCACCAATCGAAACCTGGAAAATGCGGTCAAAAGCGGTCATTTTCGCGTCGATCTCTATCACCGCTTGAATGTCTACCCCCTGCGGGTACCACCACTGAGAGAGAGAATCGATGACATTCCCCTACTGGCCGGGTATTTTTGTGAATCGGCGCAAAGGCGGGTCGGCGCGGGACGGTTTCTGTTGCACCGTCAGACCATGGAGACGCTCAAGAGATACAGCTGGCCGGGAAACGTCAGGGAACTCGAGAATATCATCACCCGTGCCGTCTTGAAGACATCGTTGGGCGTAACGGAGGGGCAGGAAATTACTATATTACCGGAAAATTTGGATTTGAATTCAGATAAGATGACTGAAATCGAAACTGCAACCCTTCATTCCGTGAAAACAGGAGCGGCAGACGGCTTATCGCTGAGAGAGGCCGTGGATCAATTTACAAGGGAGTATATCCTCGGAACGGTAGAATTAAACCAGGGGAATTGGGCTGCAGCCGCCCGTCGGTTGGGAATACACAGAAGTAATTTACATAAACTTGCCAGGAGGCTGAATGTGAAGTGAATTTGATGAAGCATGAATCACGGTGAGTCTTTTCTTCTTTGAAAATAATCGTCTTCGACACATTCACGCAGACACGCGCGATAGACGACAAAAGCATTGTTGATGCACAGGTCATATTTGGGCGAACTAAAATCCTCGCTGGACATGCACCCCTTGACGGACTGGTCCAACTTCTCCTGACACTTGTCTTCGCATGGGAAATTTGCTTGCCCCTGCACAACGGCAATGAAGAGAACCAACGTAAAGACGATGCAACTGAAAACGAATTTCATCGTTATCCCCTGGCCATATTTTCCGCCCGGACCGGCATGTTTTCGAGGGCCGTGTTGACGGCATCGTCAATGTCTCTCGCATGATAGTCTGTCATGATACTGCATCATATAGTGTCATAATGTCACTGTCAAATGAAGTATTTTGACAGGCATTAACCCATAGGTTGAGAGGTTCAGGGTTCAGCCCTGCCGCTGGCCGGCGGGGCGCCCCAGTTTAATCGTTAAAGAAACTTCTTAGTTTCGGTATAAAATTCCAAATCGCAAATAACAAATAACAAATAACAAATAACAAACAAATCACAATGACCAAAATTCCAAATGACAAACCTGTTTGGGTCATTGGATATTGGAATTTGGGATTTCCTTGGGATTTGGTGCTTGGATAATTGAGATTTCTGAAAACCCCAATACCCGGGATCGTATCCCTAATGATTACCCTTCTAATAGGTATAAAACCTTGAACCCAGAACCCAGAACCTTTGAACCCTGAATCCCACCTGGGCGGGAAAACGATCAGTTTAGGTACTATTCATCGGCCCAAAAAGTGATTAAACACTTAAATACTGGCGGCGGACCTCTTCGTTTTCCGCCAGGTCCCGGCGCGTTCCGTGATAGCGGATAGCGCCGTTGTCGATGACGTAGCCGCGATCGGCCAACCGCAGGGCCACGGCCTGATTCTGCTCGGCCAGGAGCACGGTCAGTCCACTCTCCTTCAGGCGCATGATTTGCTCTTCGAGCATATTGACGATCAAGGGTGCCAGGCCTTCGGTCGGTTCATCGAGCAAGACCAGGTCCGGGTTGGTCATCAGCGCCCGCCCGATGGTGAGCATCTGCTGCTCACCGCCGCTTAAAAATCCGGCCCGCCGCGAATCGATATCACGCAGAGCCGGAAAAAATTCGTAGATTCTTTCCTTGGTCCAGGCGTGCGCACGTTCTTGTCCTCGCGCGGCAATTTCCAGGTTTTCACCGACCGTCAGATCGGCAAAGACCCGCCGATCGTCCGGGACATAACCGATTCCCCTGCGGGCCATCTTATAGGGTTTCTGGCCTGTGCAGTTAATGTCTTTGAATTGAATGGTGCCTTGGCGCGGCGGTGTGATGCCCATAATGCTTTTCATGGTTGTGCTTTTACCCGCACCGTTGCGGCCGAGCAGGCAAACGATCTCGCCGGCAGCGACTTCCAGGGACACCCCGAACAGAATGTGGCTCAATCCATAATAGGAATGGATGTCGACTACGCGGAGCATTTGTCTGCACCTCCGAGGTATGCCGCCTGGACTCGGGGGTCGCTTCTCACTTCTGCCGGTGTACTTTGAACGATGGTTTGTCCCTGCTGCATCACCATGATCTCGTGGGCAAAGGAAAACACCATGCCCATGTCGTGTTCACAGAAGAGAATGGTCAACCCGTGATCGGTGCAAAGGCGTCTCAACAACGCCAGGCTGAGGCCCGTCTCCTCGGGCGACATCCCGGCCGTGGGTTCGTCGAGGATCAGCAACTGCGGTTCATTACCCAGGGCAATGGCGATCTCGAGCACCTTTTGATCACCATGCGAAAGGGAGCCGCTGATTTGATCGGCCTTGTCGGCCAGGCCGACACTCCTTAAGATAGCCTGTGTTTCATCGACAGCCATCTTTCGGGCTGCGGCATACCAGTGAAAGCTCTTTTTTTGAAAAGAAAGCACGGCAATCCGGACGTTCTCGAATACGGTCAAGCGATGGAAAATATTGACGACCTGGTAGGAGCGGCTGATGCCTTTTCGA
>JAQAZR010000229.1:0-7149 GCA_032127235.1 Deltaproteobacteria bacterium | reverse complement strand
CTGCTCGGCGCCGAGCTCAATGCGGATGTCCACCGTCCCGTTTTGCGGGGTATAAGTGGCGGCATTTTCGGTCAAGTTGCGCAGGATTCGGGCGATCCGAGCCCGGTCGGCCGGCACCGTCACGGGACCCTGCGGGACGTGATGTTTCACGACGACCGATTTCCGGTTAAACGTGGGCAAAAAAGTTTCAATGGCCGTATCTATCGCCTCACACAGGTCGATCGGTTCTATGTTCAAGTTGCCGCGCGCTGCATCGGCCCTGGCAAGCTGGAGAACGTCCTCGACGAGCTGGACCAGGCGCATGGTTTCATCCTGCAGCAGCGCAAAAGTCGAGGTCGACGGCGGCAGAATACCGTCGGTGAGGGCCTCCAGATATCCCCGGATGTTGGTCAAGGGGGTTCGAAGCTCATGGGCCACGTCGATCATCAGTGTACGGCGCAGATTTTCGATCTTCTCAAGGCTTGATGCCATCCGGTTAAAGGCCTGCGCGAGCTGACCCACCTCGTCCTGGGTGCCGACCGGCACCCGCTCGGCGAAGTTGCCCGCCGCAATTTCGCGGGTGACGATAGTCATCCGGGTCAAGGGGGCGAGGATTCGGCGCATCATCACAAAGCTGAGCACCACGGCCAGAATCACGGCCGCCAGGCAGGCCCAGAGCAAATAGCGGTGCACAGCGTCGACGAACATGGCGTGCGCCGGTCCGGGGGAAATGTGGTACTTCTCCATGAGAGTGACGAAATAGCCTGCGGCCAGGGTGTCGATCGAAAGCCACACGACGATAATGACGAAGGCGATCACCGCCAGATTGACGGCCAGCAGCTTGAGGATCAGGTGCCGTTTCACGGCGGGGTCTCTCCTTCATACGGCTGTCGGTCGACAAACCGGTAGCCGACGCCGCGCACCGTCAGGATGTAAAGGGGATGGGCCGGTTCCGGCTCGATTTTCTGCCGCAGCTTCCCGATGTGAACGTCCACCACGCGATCGATTACCACGGCTTCGCCCAAGGGATAGAGCCTGTTCAGCAGTTCGTCGCGGGTAAAATTCCGACCGGGTGCGGACATGAGGGCCTCGAGCAGGGCATACTCGTGCGGTGTGAGGGCGACCGACCGCCCTTTGACCCTGAGCCGGCGCTTCTCAAGATCCAGCTGTACATCGGCGTGTGAGAGTGTCTTCTTCTTTTCGGTTGCCGGTTGGGACGATCGTCGCAGCACGGCTTTTACACGGGCAACCAGTTCGCGGGGGCTGAAGGGTTTCACCACATAGTCGTCTGCCCCCAGTGTCAGTCCGGCTACCCGGTCGACCTCTTCGCCCCGGGCGGTCAGCATGATGACCGGCGCGTCGGAAAACCGCCGCAGCCGCCGACAGATCTCCCAGCCATCCATTTTCGGCAGCATCAGGTCCAGGATGACCATATCCGGCCGGTGCTGCTCGGCCAAAGCGAGGCCGGTTTTACCGTCACCGGCCGTCAACACCTTGAAACTTTCACGCTCGAGGTAAAGTGCTACGAGAGCGGCGGTATTGGGATCATCTTCGATAACCAGAACGGTTTGTTGATCTGATGTGGGTGACATTTTTTAAAATTCTGAACGAGGAATGGCCCGGGTAAACAAAGTCAACCGCCGTTAAATTTTTTGGGGGTTGCACGCAGTTCCACACTGCACGAATGAATCACTTCTTTCCCATTGCAATGTCACGTGGTCAATACCGAATTTTTCGAAGAGATCACGGCGCGCCTGTGTGATCAAGACGTCGTCGTCGATCGGATCAGGCTTGACGAGATGGGCCGTCAGAGCGGTTTCGGTCGTACTGATCGCCCATATGTGCAGGTCGTGAACAGCCGTTATACCTGGAAGTCGGGACAAATAGTCGCTGACCATCTGGGTGTCGATTCCGGCCGGAACGGCCTGCAGCGCCAAGTTAATCGATTCTTTGAGCAACCCCCAGGTGCTCACCAAAATGATGGCCACAATGACGAGGCTGACCAAAGGATCTATCCACAACCACCCGGTGGTTATGATACCGATGCCGGCCAGAACCACACCGACGGACACACCGGCGTCTGAGGCCATGTGCAGAAAAGCCCCGCGTATGTTCAGGTCCTTTTTCCGGCCTGCAAAAAACAGCAGCGCGGTGACCGTGTTGATGACCACGCCGAAGACGGCCACGATAATAATCGTCTCGCCGGCCGCCGGTGCGGGGCTTTTGAAGCGTTGAACCGATTCCAAGGCAATGCCGCCGACTGCGACCAGCAGGATGACGGCATTTACAAGCGCCGCCATTATCGTTGTGCTCCTATAGCCGTAGGTCCGCCTGGCGGTTGGCTGAAGACGGCTCAATACGCTCGCCCCCCAGGCAAGCAAGAGACCGGCGACATCGCTCAGATTATGGCCGGCATCTGCGAGAAGGGCAAGCGAGTCGGCTGTAATGCCAAAAATGACTTCCGCAATGACAAAGCCAAAATTCAGCACGACCCCGATCGCAAATGCCCGATTGTAATCCGCCGGCCCGTGGTTGTGTTTGTTGACCATCGAACAGGACCACTTAGCCGTGACACGAACAGCTTTTGCCGCGGGCCTTTTCAAATGCTTCCCTTCCTTCCCTGTAAGCAAAAACGGCAATAGCGATCGCACCGAGCGAATCGAGCCAGCCGATTCCGGTGGCGGCATAGCCGACGCTCGCCAACAACAGCACGAAAGACAGGTACAAACAAGTTTTGGTGCAGTTGGCATCGGCGATGATGGCATCCGACTGCAGCTGCCTTCCGACGCGCATCTTAAAATGGATTAGGAACCCCATCGTGACAATCGATACAAGGGAAACAACGATTCCCCAGAAAGTCGTTTCCGGGCGATGACCATGATAGAGATTAAGTCCTGCGGTCAAGATCAAGCCAAGGGCAAGCAGATAAAAGGCGCCACCGGTAATCTGCAGCGCTGTGCGCTCGAAGGGATCGACATCACCCGCAAGGTCGCGCTTCATTCGATAAACCATATGCCATATGCCGATTCCCGATATAACTTCGACAAAGGAGTCGATCCCGAAACCGAGCAGGGAAAGGGTCTCGTCTTCGAGGCCGAGAAATACGGATACGAGCCCTTCCAGCAGGTTGTAGAAGACGGTGATTTGGGACAGCAGGATGGCCGTGTCGTATAATCTTACCTTATGACCGTTAGGTCCCTGAGAAATTATTTCCGCCGCCGGCACCACTTTGTTCAACTCCTTTTATATAGCGTAAACCCGATTCATCGTCTGACACCAAAAATCCGAATTGGAATGAGACATTCACTCGAGGTTGCCGGCAATCCTGAGCATCGCCGTCAAACTTCTCTCCACATCCGCATCGGTTGTCGCCCAGGATGAAACACTGATCCGCATCGCCTCTTGCCCCTGCCACACCGTGCCGCCGCAGTAGCACGTGCCGTCTTGCTGGATGCCGGCGATGACCCTTTTCGTCTTTTCCGCTTCGCCAAAAGAGACCAGGACCTGGTTCAAAACGACATCATTCAGTACGCGATACCCGGACGAACGGAACCCGTCTGCAAAACGCCTCGCATGCCGGCAGCACCGCTCTATCATATCGGCAACACCTCTTCGCCCGAGATACCGCAATGCGGCCCAGACCTCAACGCCGCGCGCTCTGCGGGAAAGCTCCGGTGTAAAGTCCGACGGATTCCTGTGGGGTGCCGATGTCGGCAGATACTCCGCGGTGATGGCCATTGCCGCCTTAAGAGGGTGCGGGTCGCGCACGAGAGCGATTCCGCTGTCATAGGGCACATTGAGCCATTTATGACCATCGGTTGCCCAGGAATCGGCTTTTTCGACGCCTTCAGTAAGATGGGAGCGCCGTGGCGAAGCAGAGGCCCAAAGGCCGAATGCGCCGTCGACGTGCACCCATGCTCCTTCACGGTGAGCGATATCGCAAATGTCACCGATCGGATCAAAAGAGCCGGTGTTGACATTGCCGGCCTGGGTACAGATAATCGTCGGACCGGAAATGGGGGGAAGTGCATCGGCCCGCATCCGCCCCTGATGGTCGACCGCGACCTTGACGACGCGGCTGCGGCCAAATCCAAGCATCCCCAATGACTTGAAGAGCGTGGGGTGGCTTTCTTCACTGACCACCACGGTAACGCGAGGGGCGCCGAACAACCCATCGGCTTCGACATTCCAATCCGACCTTTCGAGCACCGCGTGCCGGGCCGCGGCCAAGGCAGTGAAGTTGGCCACAGTGGCACCGGTAACGAAAGCGCCGCCGGTTTTACGGGGCAACTTGAAAAGGTCGACGAGCCACCCGAGAGCGACCTCTTCTAATACAGCGGTCGCAGGTGTCACCTGATATAATGCGCTGTTTTGATCCCATGCGGCTGCCAACCAGTTCGCGGCCAGAGAAACGGGAAGAGCGCCACCGATAACAAAGCCGAAGAAGCGGGGACCGGTCATTGCCATCGTTGCGGGTGATCCGTGGTCATTCAAGATTTTTAACACCGTTTCAGGCTCTGCCGTTGTTTCCGGCAGCACTTCGCGAAACCGCTCGAGATTAATGACGGCCTCTGCGGCGGGTGCAACCTTTCGCTCGTCAACCTTCTCCAGGTATTGGATGGCCGCTTCGGCTGCGGATTCCAGCAATTTTCTCAATTTATCGGTCTCCTTTTCTAATCACTCGAGCAAGGCGTCGATCTTGGCCTCGATCTGCTCGTCAGTGCTGTGCTTGAGGGTGATGGCGCGGGCTGGGCACTCGACCACACAGATTCCGCAGCCACGGCATTTGGCGGGGGGGATTTCAGAAACCCCCTCGGAGGTGATAAAGGGTGCCGCAAAGGGGCAGGAGCGCACACAGGCCAGGCAGGCGGCACACAGGTCGGGATCGACGACGGCCACGGTTGCCGGTGTGCTCAATATCTCTTTGCAGAGAATCTTGGCGGCCTGCTGGGCCGCACCCTTGGCCATGGCAAGGGCCTCGGGAATGAACCGGGGACTGTGGGCGAGACCGGCCAGGAAGATACCGGGCGAGGCAAATTCCAGGGGTTGCAGCTTGACGTGAGCTTCTATAAAAAAGCCTTCCTGGGTGCGCGGCAGCTTGAGGACCGGCGCGATCTGGTCGGCACCTTTGTGAGGGCGTATCCCGGAACTGAGCACCACCAGGTCGGATTCCACCCGAAAATCCTGGTGCGAACTGCGGTCGGTAAAGTCCACGATCAGCTTTTCGGCGGTGTCGTTGTATACCCGGGGCTGATCCTCTGGAATGAAGCGAAAGAACATCACGCCCATCTGACGGGCTTTTAAATAGTAGAGTTCCTTGAATCCAAAAGTTCGCAGGTCGCGATAAAGGATCACGATCTGAACATCCGGGTTGATCTCTTTGATGGCAATGCTGTTTTTGACCGCAGCGCTGCAGCAGACGCGGCTGCAGAAACTGAATTCCTCGTTGCGGGAACCGACACATTGAATCATGACCACCCGCTTGAGGCCACGGGCCCACTGCGGGTCCTCTTTGAGCCGGCGGGACAATTCGACTTGAGAGAGCACGCGCCTGTCCTCGGCGTAAAGATATTCCCGCGGTTCGTAAGCCCGGCCGCCGGTGGCCACGATGACGGCCCCGTAGGTGATTTCGTAATTGCCGCCGTCTTTTTTTGCGACAGTCCCGCGAAAATTCCCCTGATGACCCTGGTGGGTGGTCAAGCGGCTCTCCAGATAAACCGATATCAGCGGATGTCGCCGGACCCTGTCTCCAAGGATGCGAACGAGTTTTAGGGGCGAATCCCCCTCCAAGGTTTCGGTGAGATGCCGGGCAAATCCTCCCAGATGGGTGTCTTTTTCCACCAGGCAGACCGAAAATCCCTGGTCCGCCAGCGTCAGCGCGGCACTCATGCCGGCCAATCCACCACCGATGACCAGCGCCCGGGGATCCACGCGATAGGTCTGATCGGTCAGCGGCTCCAGGCGCAGAGCCCGCGAAACACCCGCCCGGATCAACTGGAAAGACTTCTCGGTGGCTTGCTGAGGCTGCTGGCTGTGGATCCACGAGCACTGGTTGCGGATATTGGCCATTTCAAAGAGGTACGGATTCAAGCCCGCCTTTCTGAGCGTATCCTGGAAGAGCGGTTCGTGGGTCTTCGGAGAGCAGGCGGCCACCACGACGCGATTCAGTTCGTGTTTTTGGATCAGTTCGATCAGCCTTGGCTGGGTTTCGGCCGAACAGGTGAACATGAAGTCGGTGGCCAAGGCCACATTCGGCAGTCGCTCGACCCGCTGCATCAGCTGCGGGATGTCGACCACACCGGCAATATTCGACCCGCAGTGGCAGACGAAGACGCCGATTCTGGGTGGGCCCTCGGCGGCCCTTTCCGGTATGACCTCGGGGGAAAAGGTGGCGGAATAGCGCCCGGTTTGAATGAGCAATGCCGCTTCAGCCGCCGCGGCACCGGCCTGGATGACGGTCTCCGGGATGTCCTTGGGTGCTTCGAAGCCGCCGCAGACGAAAACCCCGGCCCGCGAAGTCGACACCGGCTCGTCGAAGTCGGCGGTCAGAAAGCCGAAAGGATTGGTCGTCAATCCCAACCGCTTGACGAGATCGCTCGATCCGCTCGACGGTTTGAATCCGCTGGAGAGCACCACCAGGTCATATTCTTCTTCCACCTGGCGGTTGTGGTGATGATCGAAAGTCTCGATGATCAGGTTTTCGTTTTCCGGATTCAGGTAGACCTGCGATATCATGGAGCGCTGGTACCGGACGCCGTGGACGTGACGCGCGCGTTCGATGTACTCGTCGAACCCCTTGCCGTGGGCCCGGATGTCCATGAAGTAGATCACGGTTTGGGCCTCCGGGTCGTGGCTGCGCGTCAGCACGGCCTGTTTGGCGGCATGCATGCAGCAAACCGATGAACAGAACGGCCGGTTTCGGGCGGCGTCGCGCGACAACACGCACTGGATCCAGGCCACCTTCTTCGGCACCCGTCCGTCCGATGGGCGCTGCAGATGCCCGGCATAGGGTCCCGTGGCGGACAGCATGCGTTCGTATTGGAGCGACGTGACGACATTGCGATAGCGGCCATAGCCGTATTCGCCCTCCCGCACGGTCAATGCCGGTTCGAAACCGGTCGACAGCACAACGGCTCCGGCTTCGAGGTCAACGATTTCCGGTTGCTGGTC
>JAQAZR010000228.1:0-6028 GCA_032127235.1 Deltaproteobacteria bacterium | reverse complement strand
CTTTGCTCAAAAAGTTGGTGCACTCGTCACAAAATGTCTGACCGCGCCCATCGATGATCGCCCGGACGTATCCGCGATATCCGAATTTGTTGATCTCGCCTTTGCTCATTGGACATAGGGCCCCATCGCCTGCCACCTTGTAGGAAGCATGATCGGTCAAACCGAAATTATGTCCCACTTCGTGCAACGAAACCTTTAACGTCCTTGCAATCAATACATTATAATCTATTTCAGAGTCGATGGATTCGGGACTGAGTTTTTTAATCGATACCACGGCAGTATCATTGCGGGGGTTTTTTCCACCGAATATAGAGTTATAAAACTCATCCTCGTCATCGGTTTTTAGATCCGCAGCGGTTATCCCCAGCGTGTGCCCCCCATATTCCTCATTCAGAATCATCGTCAAAAGGTACGCATCGATATGATCGATCGCCGGGGCATCATGATGTGACAGCCGAAACTCATCGATCATGCCGCTAAATGATTCCAGGATTTTGTTGCCGATTTCTTTGAGGCTGCTGAAGGATATAAAATTACCCAAACGCACGATATTCAATTTAGATGTTTTTTTCGCCATGTTGGGGCACACTCGTATGAGGGTCTTTGGGCGATGTACAATGATTATATAGTATTAGAATATCATCCGATTGTCAATTTTCGCTTGTTACACGGACCGGACGGCTATGTCGGCTGGGATGGCGTTTTTTGGCATTTTATGAACGGTTTGGATGACGTTTTATCAATCGATGCCGGATGTTATCCTGCTTCCCTCTCAAACGGATTCAGGATCCGCGGCTAAGAATCCCTATTCGCATGCAGGACCTTTAGTTTGGCGTCGATCAGTTGTTCGTGGGAAAGGCGCAGTATATTGGCCAGCTTGTGTATCAGGTGATTCTCGAACTTGTCCAATTTTCCGTCGACGTACACAATTCGCCAAAGAGTTTCGATGATGTCGATCTTTTCTTCAGTCGAGTAATTCTCATTTATATGCCTGGCAAAGTGCCAGTAGTCTATGCTGTCTTCCAATTCCTCCTCGGCGGCAGCGACCAACTCATCGGCGTGTTCGGAAGACAGGCCGTATTTCTCCTTGAGGATCGCGATAATTTTTTCCATTTCTTCGCGTGTGAATGTCTCGTCGATCTTGGCCATCTCGATAAAAAGGGCGCAGGTCGCGATGCGGGCGTCGTGCTCGGTTGTATGACCTGCCGGTTTAAGAGTATCTGCAGTGATTTTGCTGAAAAATCGTTTGACGATATCGCGCATTCTTTTTTTCCATTTTGAAGGATAAAACCATTTCGGAAAACATAAGGTCAAATTCGAAAAATCCGAGGAATACCCTTATATTTTTTGACTCGAAGGCTCACCGGGAGCGGGTAACGCCCGTCCGGTTGCAGAAACGCCGGATGCTGCACTCGCTGCATAGGGGCGAAATCGGTTTGCAAATGTTCTGACCGAAGGCCACCAGCAGGTCATTGATGGTCAGCCAATAACGCCGGGGAAGTTTTTGCCGCAGAGCCATTTCCGTCTGTTCCGGTGTTTTTGTTTGAACGTATCCCCATCGATTGGTAATCCGATGAACATGGGTGTCAACGCAAATGCCCGGTTTGCCGAATCCGAGGGTGATGACCAGATTTGCTGTTTTGCGGCCCACACCGGGAAGTTTCATCAATTCTTCCAGGTCGTCGGGTACCCTGCCGTCGTAAAGGGACAAGAGAATTCGACAAATCTCCTTGATGTTTTTGGATTTGGTTTTGTAGAATCCCACCGGGTATATGCTCTTTTCGATAGTCGCAACTGGCAGGCCGACCATCGTCTGCGGATCTCGTGCCAGCTGAAACAAACGCTCGCTGGCGGCATAGGTCGTCTTGTCCTGCGTTCTCAAGGAAAGCAGGCACGATATGAGAACGGTGAAAGGCGTTGCCGCGTAATGGCCGACTGCCGGCAGCCGCCAATTTTGAACCGCCTCTTTCAGGATTGGAATAACGGCATGAATTTCTCGATCGCGCATAATTCTGAAACCATCGGATCAGGCCCCTCAAACTCGAGGCCCTGAAATTTTCAAGCCGGTCTGTGTCGCATCAGAAATTCTCGGAGAAAATAATATTCCTATAGATTGCCGCCGGGTAAACGTTTACCGAGAGCAGCTGATTTCGCGCGGATAATGTTCTGCAAACCGAGAAGCCGGGGAGCACATTTTGCATGCGGACTTACGTACTGGACCCGGGAATAAAGGTCAAGGTAATATAAATATAGATTGATTTGAGGGCATCAAGACGGTATACATGTCAAAACTGGTATGCAAGCCGGAGCATATCCGCCGTGAATGGCAGGCCCCGGTTTGGTGTGTTGCACACGTGTGATGCCGTCCAGATTTACCTGGGCGGTTTTTTTTTGTCAAGGAATGACACGGCCGGAAGTGAACGGTTAAGGGTGTTCGCTTCCGGCCGCGTCGTGAAGGGAAAAAGTAATGAACTTCGAGAACATGGGACTTACGACGGATTTGGTTCGGGCCGTGGACAAACTGGGATTTCACACGGCGATGCCGATACAGGAAAAGGCAATTCCCCTGCTTGTCGCAGGTGAAAAGGATTTTGTGGGGCTGGCAGAGACAGGCACTGGAAAAACCGGTGCTTTCGGCCTGCCGTTGATTCATCTGATCGATCCCGCTCTCAAAAAGCCGCAGGGAATCGTGATGTGCCCGACCCGGGAATTGTGCCTGCAGATTACGGCTGACTTGAGGGCGTTTGCGTTATACAAGCAACAGATTGGAATTGTAGCCGTTTACGGTGGTGCCAGCATCGCCGAACAGGTCAGGCAACTCCGCAAAGGAGCACACATCATCGTAGCCACCCCCGGCCGACTGCTGGATCTGATCAATCGAAAAGTCGTCAACCTGTCCCATATAGCCTATGCGATTCTGGACGAGGCCGATGAAATGTTGAACATGGGTTTTAAGGAAGATATCGATCGCATATTGGCCAAAATGCCGAACCACAGGCGGATCTGGTTGTTTTCCGCAACAATGCCGAACGGAGTTGCCGCTATCGCCCGACATTACCTGAAAGATCCGGTTCGAATAACTGTCGGCGGCCGGAACGGCAGCCCTGAAAACATCGTTCACACCTGCTGTGTTATGCGTGAAAAAGACCGTTATCAGGGCTTGAAAAGGATCATCGATTTCATACCCGAAATCCGTGGACTGGTATTTTGCCGGACTCGTAGTGAGACCCGCAGCGTGACCGAGGCGCTCGTGCGGGACGGCTATCAGGCCGATGCCCTCCACGGTGATTTGTCTCAGGCACAGAGGGATTACGTCATGCAAAAATTCAGGCAGGCCAGCCTGCGGATCTTGGTGGCAACCGACGTGGCCGCAAGGGGGCTGGATGTGGAAGGCATTACCCACGTGATCCATTACACTCTGCCCGTTGAAGCCCAGATCTATATCCATCGCAGTGGCCGGACCGCCCGGGCCGGCAAATCCGGCAAATCCATCGTCCTGATCAACACGGGTGAAAAGGGCCGGATTCGGGAGTTGGAAAAAAAATGCCACGTCCAGTTCGGGTTTGGTAAATTACCTGACGGCCACTCGATTTGCGAGAAGCAGCTGGCGGTCCTGGTGGATAAAATCGTTCAGGCCAAGGTAGATGAGAACGAGATCGGCGACTTTATGCCGGCCATCCGCGAAGCGCTGGACGGTTTCGACCGTGAAGAGTTGATCAGACGTCTGGTTTCGGTAGAATTCAATCGCATGCTCAGGAACTACCGCAATGCTGACGACATCAATGTTAAAGTTGCCTCGGCGATTGCACCCGCCGCTTCGCCGGCGAGAAAATCAGATCGCCGGATGGCGAAAAAGACCCAACGGTTTCTGATCAACGTCGGCCGGCTGGATAAGATCAATGCCGGGGCGATTGTTCGCCTGATCTGTGAAAAATCCGGCATCCGGTCGAATATGATTGGGGCCATTGATCTGGACCGGGATTTTTCGTATTTCGAAGTCGAAGAGCGCGCGGCCCGTCACGTCTGGAATTCCGTCAATAACGCGACCCTCGACGGCAGAACCGTCCAGGTTCGTCAAGTAACCTGCAAGAAAAAGCGCTACAAGGGACAACAGCGACTGTCATGAGCGTTGCCCCGATGGCAACTGCCCGAGCGATTTGGTCGAGTCTGCGGGGATTTAACACGAAAATAGAATTTTCATGCACCGTGGCGGCCCGCAGGGCCATGAGTGTTTAGTGCGAAAATAAGGTGGGCGCTTCCGCCCGGATAACCGGTTTCGAGTCGCGGCTGAAACTCGCGCAGAGAAATAACAGAATTCCATGCGGGAAAGTGAGGTGCGGATGGAAGGAACGAATCGTGGCGACATCAGAGCCGGCATCGAGGTTTACATCGTACTGAAAAAAGATCAGCGCTCCGGAAAACTGACCCGCGGCGTGGTCAAAGACGTCCTGACAAAGTCGGCCTTTCACCCCCATGGCATCAAGGTCCGGCTGGACGATGGGCAGGTGGGTCGGATCAAGCAGATTATCAAATAGGGCGCTTTTTTCCAGTTCACAGCCGGCAAGGTCGACAGCTTCGGTGGATATCCAATTTCTGTGTCCTGTTTGCTTTGATATTCACACCTTGGACCGTCTGCGACCTCGCCACGGTTGCAATCTGAAAATAACCGCTTATTATGGAGTACTCAACCGTCAGCGCACGGTAGAGCGCGCTAATTAGAATCGCGGCATGCTTTTAAGTACCGCTTGCCGCTTCCGGCATGGTAAAAATGACAAGGAGGTTGAGGTAATGAAAGATCGTTCTCACATCACACTGTACAGCGGGGGCCACAAGGGGGCCGAGTCCGAATTCGGGCGACTCGCCGAACTCTGGGGGATTAAGGAGGTCAACTTTTCGTTCGAGGGGCACGATATCGAGCGGACCAGAGGCGTCCGGGTGCTCGATACTAAAGAACTCGACAAGGGGGACGTCAGCATGGAGATCGTCTCGACCCGCATGGGACGTAACTACTCCAAGGCTGAAAAGATCCGCAAAGTCATCCAGTCGATTTTCCATATGGTCAACAGCGGTTACCATGTGGTCGCCATCGGCTGGATTCAACCGGACGATACCGTCAAGGGCGGAACCGGTTGGGGAGTCGAGCTGGCCAAGCTCTTCAACCGCCCGGTGAATGATTTCGACCAGGAAAGCAACCAGTGGTTTGCATGGAAAGAAAATCGCTGGATTGCCGAAAAGCCGCTTATTACCGACGATACTTTCGTCGGGACCGGAACGCGGCATCTCACGGACGCCGGTCGAAAAGCGATTCGCGACCTGTTCGAGGAATCTTTCGGACCCGCTGCCGATTGAGCTGCGAAAAACCAACATCTCAGAAATCGCCGGTAAAACAGCCTTTCGTTTCCGGGCGGACCCCCTAAAATAATACCCGACCGGCAGCTTTTTTCGGTATCAATAAGAGAATGCAACGGCCCTAAAAGTAGGCTAACGCCTCCCGTAGGCTTTCATCGACATCTCCGACGTACTTATCGACTTCGGCTTTCACGGAGTGCCAGTGGGGGGCATTCTTATCGGTTTGCTTCAACTCCTTGAACTTTCTATCCGCCGCTTCCTTTTTGGATTTGACTGACTCGAAGGCCGTTTTATGCGCGGCCGGCAACTCCTTTTCTTTGGCTTTGGCCTTTGTCGTCAGTTCATCGATGTTTTTTGCGAACCGTTTGAGTCGCGCTTCAATTTCAGCATGAACTCGTTCTTGATCTTCCATTTTTCTTGCCTCTCCTCACACTGGTTTTTGGCTATGACCACCTTTTCGGCGGTTGCCGTTCACAAAATTACCACTGCGTTTCCGCACCTGGACTTCAGACACCACGTAGCCGGGACACCGAATTAAAGGGTTACCCTTTATGGTCGGCCTCTCACTCGTAGCGTTTCAACTGCAACATAATGCAGGAAATGTATTAGGCAACATCATCCGGCGGCGTCCCACGACCCGGGGTGTTCAGCTGCGGCCGAAACGGCCGTCCATTTGTGG